>NZ_JAKZIW010000023.1:0-31688 GCF_031143325.1 Enterococcus sp. FR204
AGAGGCTGTGACAAAAGTCTTGTCACAACCTCTTTTTTTAAATAAACGGTGTTATCCTGCCAACTCCTCGGTCACAAGTCACAATATCCATAAAACATAAGAAGCTGTTTTTTAAAATTGTTTCTTGTGACTCGGAGCTGAACGGCAGGCTTACAACCTCTTGGTAAACGGTGTTCAATCAGCTGACCCTCGGTATTAGCTCAAAAAACGGCAAAATATGAGGAACTATTTTGACGTTTGTTTCTCTAATACTCAGGTCAAAACGCTGATTTCACAACCTCTTTTTCGGTCAAGTTCAACAACAGTTTTTACGCGTCGATCTCTGGCGCTTTGCCCAAATGAGCTTGGATCATCCAGATACGTTTTTCTGTGGCTGTTTTGAATTCGATAAAGATATCTTGTGTTGGATCGTCGCCTTCTTCTCCAGAAACTTCGATTCCTTTTTGGTAAAGATCTGCTAGATAACGATAGCCTGCAACAAGTGTTTCCAAACGTTCTGGAATAGTACGATCCCAGCGGCCAATTTCATCAGGGATTTTTGTGTTATCTGCAAATTCACGCAATGTAGAATAAGGTGAACCGTCTAATGTGATCAAGCGTTCGGATACTTCATCTAACTGAGCGTTCAAATCATCCATGAACTCATCCATCATTGGGTGCAATGTAAGGAAACCTGGTCCTCTCATGTACCAATGTGTTTGGTGAACAACAACAGACATTTGGCTTAGATCTGCAACTAATTGATTTAATACTTCTTTGGTTTGTTGGAATTTCATCTTTCATGCCTCCTAACATTTTCTTACACTTAAAATAATAGTAGACTTTCAATGAAAAGTACAACAAAATCATTTACCTGAGAACGATTTTCAGTTCGCTTTTTTATCCGTAAAGCCAATCATTTTTCAGAATCAGCTAATTCTTCTCGCAGTTGTGCAAATTGCTGATAAGTCTGTGCTAAATGCTTTTGTGTCGAAACAAATAATGGATAGATTTTCTGATATTTTTTATGATCAGTTTCTTGTACTCCAACTTGCTCTTTCAATTCTATCAATTCCTGTGCTTCACTGATACTTTGAATCTTTCCGATGCTTCGCCAGCCTAAAATCACAGCTCCTAATGCGGATGCTTCTGTGACAGTAGGGAAAACAAGCGGGTAACCCAGTACATCAGCCATCATCTGACGAAAAATCGGAGATTGAGCAAACCCGCCTGTAGCACGGATCTCTGTGAGCTGATTTTCTTGGCAAACTCCTTTTAAAATCCGATAAAGATTGAGACAGATCCCTTCTAGAATCGCCTTCATCATTTCTTTTTCTGTATGTTGCCGCTGTAAGCCGATAAAACTGCCAAACGCATCTGCGTCCCAAAGCGGTGCTCGCTCACCAAGCAAATAGGGATGAAAAATCAGACCATTGGCACCCGCTGGCACAAAAGCGATAGCCGAAAGCAGTGCGTCATATGGATTTTCTCCTTTTTCTTTAGCAGATTGAACGACTTCCTGTAAAAATGTATGCCCTGCCCAATCAAAGATGCCAGCACCATTGCTAGTCGCTCCTCCCACTACCCAATGTTTCTGATCCAGAACATAACAAAACGTCTCCATTTCTGGATGGAACTGAGGCTGAGTAGTAATAAAACGAAGTGCTCCGCTCGTTCCTACGGTCAAAGCGGCGATCGTATCACCAAAAGCACCTAACCCTAGATTAGAAAGCGGCCCGTCTGACCCTCCCAAAACAAATGATATATCATTTGGCAAACCTAGTTCTGCTGCTGTTTTTGATGGTAGACCTGTTACTTGATAGGTGGAAGGAAAGACTTGCGGCAATTGCTCTATTCGAATGTTCAAGTAGTCAAGCACTTCTTCTGCCCATTGGAATTCATGGATATCAAAATATCCAGTTCCTGAAGCTGTTCCGTAGTCGCTGATCAGTTCGCCAAACAATCTATAAAAGATATAGTCTTTGATACCGACAAAATAAGCAGTTTTTTTGAATAATTCAGGTTGGCTGTTTTGCAGCCACTTGATTTTGTTCAATGGTGTCATTGGATGAATCGGCGTCCCAGTCTGCCGATAAAATTCTTTGCCAAGCACGGTATATTTCAGTTTTTCTGCTTCGTCCGCTGCTCGGTTATCTGCCCAAGTGATCATTCGAGATAACGGTGTTTTCTCTTCATCCAACAATATCAGGCCATGCATCGCAGAGGAGAAGGAGACAAATTGAATGATTGTGTCTGAAGGCAACTGTTTAATTACTTCTTTTATAACGGTGCAGACACCTTGAAAGATCAATTCCTGATCTTGTTCTGCCATCCCTTGTGTTTCTTGGATCAAAGGGTAGCGAAAATAAGCGGATGCTACTTCTTGGGCTTCATCTGTGAAAGCAACTGCTTTGGTTTGTGTGGTTCCGATATCTAATCCGATTGAAACGTTCATTTTTTCACCTCAAATTTTATGTATGTACAAAAATTTAGTTTAAGCTTGCGTATCTTGGTTTTGAAAAGGGGGAGATGGCGTGTTACTTTATTTTATCATTGGTTGCTGTATCGGATCATTTTTATGTTTAACCGCCCAGCGGATTCCGTTAGGTCACTCTATTATTTATCCTAGATCTCATTGTGTCAAATGCTGTCGTTCGCTTTCTTGGTATGAATTGATTCCGATTCTCTCGATCATCGTCCAACGATTTCGCTGCCGCTATTGCAGGTGTCGGTTGCCCTTCTACTATTTGTTGGCAGAAGCCTTATGTGGTGGTCTTTTTGTCTGGTTCTTTACTTTTTCTTCTGCAAGAAATTATTCGACGTTCATATGGATGCTTTCGGCTTTGCTATTTTCGTTGATGGATTTATTTTACTTCATGGTCCATTCTCACACGCTATTCTGTTCTTGGGCAATTTTATGGATTTTTTGGTTGCAGGTCGGCGTCTTCCAATGGCAAAGTGTGCTGTTAACGTTTATCGTAGGCGGTGTGTGCCTTCGCTATGGTCAATCCTATCTCGGAGCTGGTGATACTCTGTTGATGCTTTCTTGGAGTGGTGGCTTGTCTCTGGAAGAGTTGCTTCAGATCTTGTTTCTTGCTAGTCTGTTTGGAATATCCGTTTTTTCTGTTTACTTTATCTGTCATAAAAAAAAGATGGAAAAACTGCCTTTCATTCCTTTTTTGAGCAGTGCGTTGCTGATCGTCCTTCATCTTAGGTATTGAAAAAAGGTTGTGACAAACGACTTGTCACAACCTCTGATATACGGTGTTCCATAAGTAGCTTTTTCGGCTTCTTATTTCTTGACGCCCCAATGTCGACGAAGGAAACCTGCACGTCCAGAACCTTCTCGATAAAGATTGTAATGGAGCTTGTTTTTCTTGTAATAATCCTGATGGTAATCTTCTGCAGGATAAAATTCGCTTCTTGGTTCGATTTTTGTCACGATTGGCTTATCGAATCGCCCGCTGTCTTGCAATGCTTGTTTTGAACGCTCTGCAATATTTCGTTCTTCTTCATCATTATAGTAGATCACTGGACGATAAGAATCACCGCGATCAGCGAACTGTCCTAATGCGTCAGTCGGATCGGTTTGCTGCCAATAGATTTCCACCAACTGATCATAAGAAATAACTTCTGGATCATATTCGATCTCTACTGCTTCTGTATGCCCTGTTGTGCCTGTTGTTACTTGTTCATAAGTTGGATTTGGTACATGCCCGCCAGTATAACCGGATGTCACAGAAATGATCCCTGGCTGCTCTTCAAATGGTTTGACCATACACCAAAAGCATCCGCCTGCGAAAACTGCTTTTTTTGTCATATAAAATCCCCCTTTTTTCTCATCATACCTTGATTTCCAAAAGGAGGATAACGTTTTGCTTGTGACAGAAAAAACGGAAACTATTATATACGTGATACGGCTTCTGATAAATGCCAAAACGAACGTACTTGATCAAAAACGGTTAAATCAGGAATCACATATTCAGCAGAAGGAAGATTTATGTTTTCACCTATTCCCAATACATGCATGTTACCAGCCAAAGCTGCTTGACAACCAGCTTCTGAATCTTCAATGACCAAGCATGCATTTGGCGGTACATTCAATTGCTGTGCTCCTTTGAGAAAAACTTCTGGATCAGGTTTTGCTTTTGATACTTGCGTGCCGTCAATAAGGACATCAAAATAACTTGTCAAATTCGTTTTTTCTAAAATGAGGCGTGCATTTTTGCTTGCTGATCCCAATCCGATCTTGATGTTTGTTTTTTTCAAGTACTCAAGAACAGCTATTGCACCAGGCAAAACGGATGTTTCATCCATTTTTTGAATCGCTTGAAGATATAGATTGTTTTTTTGCTCAGCAAAGGCTGATTTCTCTTTTTCTGAGAATTTCTGTTCCATTTTTCCAAATGACAGCAATCGCTCTAGTGACTCGGTTCTGGATATTCCTTTCAGTTGCTCGTTTTCTTTCTCAGTGAATGGAATGGACAGCTGGTTAGCTAAAACCAGCCACGCTTCGTAATGATAACGAGCTGTGTCTACAAGAACGCCATCTAAATCGAATAGTGCTGCTTTGATTTTCATCGATTACCTCCTTGAAAATGAACGACTTGAAGTAAAGATGCGATGTTTTTAGCTGTGCGATGAAGATTATCAGTGGCTTGCTGTAAAGCTTCTTGTAAAGGCACAGCTGCAGGAAGGATCGGAAAAACGGCCGAAATGCCAACATCTGCTGCTTTTTCGCTTCCTTTACCAACACTTCCGCAAATAGCTATCACAGGAACGCCCTCTGGTACTCTTCTAGCAATCCCAACTGGCGCTTTTCCTTTTAGACTTTGTCCATCTAGACGTCCTTCGCCTACGATTACGAGGTCTGCTTGCTGTACCCGTTTATCGAACTCCAGTAAATCCAATACGTAGTCGATGCCAGAGACTATTTTCCCTGAAGCAAATGCTAACAGTCCTGCACCCATTCCATCACCAGCACCACTGCCCGATGCCTCGATTACTTGAGGGGCAAATCTCATATAAAAATCATGCATGGCTTGGTCAGCCACTGCTAATTCATTTTCTTTCAAGCCTTTTTGTGGTCCGAAAACAAAAGAAGCGCCTTCTTTTCCGCATAAAAGATTAGTAACATCAGTAATGACAGTGATTTTGGCTTTAATCAGCTCAATAGGCACGTTCGTTTTATCAACTGTAGCAATTTTACCTAGATTTTCTCCCAGTGCTTCTACTTTTTGATTATCTTGATCATAAAAAGCATAACCTAGACCTTCCGCCAACGCCGATGATGATGTGTCGAACACCTTGTTGCAACAATTGTCGTATCAGTTCTCCTACTCCTCGCGTGGATAACCTAAGTGGCTGTCGTTGGTTTAGTGGGACATCTTTCAATCCGACGATTTCTGCCATTTCAAAAATCGCAGTTTGACCGTCTGAAGCGTACTGGATTTCTTTGTTTTTGCCAAATGCATTAGTAACGACTGCTGTTTGCCGCTTCAACCTTAAACTGTCTGCTAATGATGAAACCGTTCCTTCTCCTCCATCGCCTATAGGTAGCAGATCATATTCAGCCTGAACAAAAACTTCTTGAAAACCTGATTGAATGGCTTGTGCTGCCTCTAAGGCTGTCAGACTTTCTTTGAAAGAATCTGGCGCAATCAGAATACGCATTATTTTCCCCTCCGTTCCAAGATCAGTTCTTTTTCCAGCTGGTATTGGTCTCCATTGACAAAAATAGGTAATGTTTCTTTCGTCTCTTTTTTTATTACTATTTGTTTTTTTGTCAAAACAAATAGTAACCTGTGATTTTTCCAAATAAAAGGAAAAGAAATTTTTTCCCATGCTGAAGGAAGTCTTGGAGAAATAGAAAGAGTTCCATTCGTTACTGTAATACCTGAAAAACCAAATATAACTGCTAGCCATAGTGCTCCTAATGAAGCAGCATGAATTCCGTCATCTGATGAATGCGGATCTGGTCCTAAATCAATCAGGCACGCTTCTTGGAATAAATGATACGCCCATTCCATTTCTTGGATACGGCAAGCCTCTATGGCGTGAATCGCTTTACTCAACGATGAGTCGTGGATCGTTTTGTTTTCATAGTAATGCAAATTCTTAGAAACGATTGGTTGAGAAAAATACTCAGGTAATAAGTATAACAGCATGACAAGATCTTCTTGCTTGCTGACTTGGAGTTCATTTACTTCGCTACGGGCATAATCAAGTAAAATAGACTGGCTGCCAGGACGTTCTTTGTAAGTGGTCAAATCAATAACTGGCTTACTGAGATACGTGTCATCTTGCGGAATCAGCTGTTCTTTGTTAGGCACTGGCAAATATAACTTGTCTAAAAAATTTTGACATTCTTTCAAAAAAAGCGGATCGCCAGCTTGATATTTAACAGCTAAGGCCACATTATAATGCGCCAGATAGTTCGTATATGCATTATTGTCGATATATTCTGTGTATTCATCTGGACCAATGACTCTGTGTATCTCTAAATGATCATCGACTTTTACAGCTCTGCTCAGCCAAAAAGCTGCTGTTTCATGAATGAGCGTTTTTCCCTTTGTTTCTAAAAACGATTGATCCTCTGTTGCTTGGACATACTCTTGAACGGCATAAGCAAGGTCTGCACTGATATGGTGTTCTGCGGCAGCTGAAGCAACTTCTTGTCTTGTTCCGGTTTTGATATTCAATGCAGCAAATTTGGGTGTCTCTTCCTGACCAGTGTGTGCGCTCTCCCATGGGAAAAGTGCACCTTGATAGTGATAATCTCTTGCTTTTTGCCGTGCGCCTTCTAATCGATCATAACGGTACAGCAGCAAATTCTTTGCTACTTCAGGAAACTGATATAAAAAGAAAGGCAGGATAAAAATTTCCGTATCCCAGAAAACATGCCCTTTATAGCCTTCGCCAGTTAGTCCCTTCGCCCCTACACTAACACTTGGATCATTGCGGGGAGTCATAATCTGTAAATGGTAAGCAGCGAAGTCCATCGCTAACTGATCGAAAGAAGAATCGCCTTGGATCGTTATCCGATGCTGATGCCAAAAATCTGTCCAATAAGACATCGACTGCTCTAAAATTTCTGTATAACTAACGCTTTTCTGGGCTTGGGCAATACTTTTCTTAAACGGGTCTGTTTGCTGAAGAGAGGTAGAGAGCACGATGATCTTCTCCAGCGTAAAGGACGTATTTTTTCTGATCTTTTCTGAAAAGGAAGCGGTGATCCGGCGATTTTTTGCTTGGAATACACCTGCTTTATTGAATTTAGCTGCAATCCCAATATCAATTTTACTTTCTGTTGTCTGGTAGGATGCACTGATCAAATCGTCACCAAATACTCGCAGTTCTTTTTCAACCAACTGCTGTGTACCAAAATTGGTTTGCTGTCCATCGATACCCGTTTTCACATCTACTTGGCAGTCTTCGGTCAACGGCTTGATGACCACTTTCAGGGCTGCCTGATGGAGATTATTTTGATCAGCAACACGACAAGTAATGACTTCCACTTTTTTTCCTTGAGCAGTTTCAATGAGCGCATAGCGTTTAAGCTCTCCCATTTCTAAATCTAGTGCCCGCTCGTATGCAAGAACTTTCATCGTCTCAAGAGAAAAATGTTCACCGTCGATTTTTATTTCCCATCTGATGACATCTGGAAGATTCACTAACTCGGCTGATTCTGCTCCTAAAGGTCGGTTATATACACCAGCTGCAAACATTCCCCTTACTTGATTCCGATAGTCTTCCTCCTGGCTTCCTCTGATACCAAAAAATCCATTTCCAATGGTCATCTGACTCGCATACTTATTGATATACTCTAAATCAAATTGTTTTTCTTCTACTTTCATAAGGTAATAACTTCTCCTGTTTCTGCCGAACGATATAAATTTTCCACCAGATTCTGGATGACATATCCTTGCCAGCCATCTGCAATCATCTGAGTCTGGTCACCGAGCGCCCGATTCACAAAATGATCCATACTTAGCTCATGTGGGTCATTAACTGGTGTGGTCTTTTGTAAGGAAACCAGCTTTCCATCTACATCTTCGAATAGTTCGCCTGGATACAGATTAGCACCTGCCTGATCGCCACAAAAAGCCACATTCAGTTTGTCTTCTCTGATATTCAAAGCAAACGAAGTATTCAGTTGGATGATCTTGCCGTTTTCTAATTCCAGTGTGCCAAAAATTGCATCTTCTACTGTGAATTTGCTTGGATCCCATTTCCCGAATTTCCCTGAATTTTTTTTCGTACCAATTTTTTGGAAGCTGTACGCCCGAACGTTTTTTACTTTAGGAAATCCAGTAATATACATCGCTGTATCAAGCATGTGAATGCCATAATCGATCAAAGGCCCGTCTCCTTGAAGTTCTTTGTCGATAAACGTTCCCCAGCCTGGAACACCAGACCGACGAAGCGCATTCGCTTCTACGTAATAAATATCCCCGAGAACATCAAGATAATTCTTGATCATTGTTGCTTCGTCAGAAAAACGATGCTGGAATCCATAAGCCAAAATCTGCCCGTTTTTATCGGCTGTCTCTGCCATCTTTCTTGCTTGATCAGCTGTCATAGCTGGTGGTTTCTCGCACATCACTGAAGCATTAGCTTCGAGGGCAGCCAATACATGTTCGAAGTGAAAGCGATTGGGTGTACAGACACTCACGATATCGGGAGAAATCTCATTCAGCATTTGTGTAACTGATGTATACGCATGAGAAAATCCTGTACGTCGGCAAAAGTCTTCTGCTCGCTGGCTGACTGGATCAACCACAGCGGCCAATTCTAAGACATCTGATCTTTTTTGATAATAAGCAGCATGTACTTTTTCTGCTACTTGTCCAGCGCCTATGATTGCTACTTTCTTCATTTATTTCTCCCTCCTTTGCTTATTTACTTATTGTTTTTCTTTCTCTATTCTTTCTCTAAATCATTTAAATGACGCGCTGTTTCCAGACAGTTTTTCAAGTATTGCAATGATTCCTGATAAATTTTCACTTCATTTTCTCCTCGCAAACGACATTCATATACCATATAACCTTCATACTCATTTTGAAGTAGCGTTTGAAAATGGCGAGTAAAATCAATTGCGCCAGATCCTGGTTGGTAGCGATGATTATCTGCTAAATGGATATGACCCACATACTCTTTTTGCGTAGTCAATGCTTTTGAAATATCATCTTCTTCAATATTCATATGATAAAAATCAGCGATGATCTGCACATGTTTCAATTGATTAGAGTCAATATAATGACGCGCATCCGCTAACAAATTGATCATATGGTCTTGGTATCGGTTCAAAGGCTCCAAATAAATAACCGTACCTGTTTCTTCGGCTACTTTATCTAAATAACGAAGTGATTCGCTGACTGCTTTATAGTCTCCTTCTTTGCTTCGGGGTGAAACCGTCGGCGGTAATCGATAAGTGAACATTCCCCAAGCTGCTGGGATAACGATTCCTTTGCCGCCAACCTCGCTTAGTGCACGCAAAATCTCAGCAATTTGACGTACACCATTAAGACGCCGTTCTTCGATGAAGTCACCGATCCACCCATCGTATCCGTTACAAGCTGTCACTACTGGGATCCCTGTTTCTTTGATTGCCTGTTTGACTGTGTCGATATTTTCTATTAACAACTTACCATCGATTTCGTATTCTTCAAATCCACAGTCTTTGATAAATCTAAATTTTTCTAAAATGTCTCTTGGGAAAAATGCTTGATCTTGCGTACCGAATTTCATTGTTCTCCTCCTTGTACTTGAACACCCATTTTGATACTTTCTTCTGGGTGCTGATCTACATAACGCATGTAAGCTTCTGCGCTTTCTGCAAATGGCACAACTGGATCAATGATTTCTTCACAATCCAAGTAACCGTTCATCAATAATTCCCAACATGTGTCCTCGATTCGTTTACGGTTCCATCTTGGGTAATCTGGGTTTGGTTCACTAGATGCTCGAGCAAAGACGATTTTTGCATTATTGAAATGTGCTTCGCGACCAAGATTAAACCCAGCTGGAAAAGGTTTAGCAAAGGCAACATAAGAAATGATCCCGCCATAGCCGATCCCTCTTAAAGAAGCTTGTAATGCGGCAGCACTGCCACTCGTTTCAATAACTGAATCTACTCCACGTTTATCTGTCAATTCCTTTAGACGAAAACCGATATCTGCTTTCATAGGATCTAGCGTGTAATCGGCACCGTATTTTTCTGCTAATTCTCTACGCTGCGCTATGGGATCGATCCCAACGATGGTAGTAGCACCTGCTTTTTTAGCTAATTGAATCGCAATTTGCCCGATAGCGCCTAAACCGAAAATTGCTACAGCATCACCTGCTCGAACATGTGCTTCCCGGATACCACCTAAAGCGAATTGAGCAGGATCGTAACATACTGCATTTTTCCATTGATCCAACCGATCAAGTTTACGTAGTTTATAATTATCAACACCGTTTGTAATTAGTGTTTCACGAATGGGTCCATAAGTGCAGACTAACTCTCCTTTTTGATACTCTGTCACCAAACTGCCCGTTTCTTCGATCGTACCGACAATCATATTTCCTAATTGAAATTCGCCAAATACCACACCGCGTTGGCTTCCTTCTTCTCTTGGCAAGAATAGGCGCCATTCTTCTGAAAATTCTTCATCGATAAATGGACTTAATCCTCTAAAGTCGACAATTTCTGTTCCTGGTTTTGGAGTAGCGAAAATTACTCGGATACGTACTTCGTTCTTTTCGATCTCACGGTCTTCGTAATCTTTGAATCCGGCTATTCTTGGTTCTAATGCAACTAATTTTTTCATCTTTTCTTTCCTCTTTCTTTTCTTTTTATCCTTTTACGCCGCCTTCGACTAAATCCCCTTTAATGAATCGTTCAGATAACGCATACATAATGATGACTGGTAAAGTGGTCACCAATGAAGCGGCCATCATTCGTCCCCAAATGTAGTCTGGTGTACTGAATAATGTGTTCAAACCGATTGGTAAAGTAAATTTTTCGGAGGTCGACAGGAAAATCGAAGCAAATAAATAATCATTCCACGAAACCATAAAACAATAAACGAAGACAGAAATGATTCCAGAAATAGCCAATGGTATAATGATCCGAATAATGATTTGGATCCGGCTAAGACCATCGATCATTGCTGCTTCTTCAATATCAGTCGGAATCGTGTCAGAATAACTTTTTAGCATGAATATCGCAGTAGGAAGTGTTTGAACGACCATCGTGATAATCAGTGCTGTATTGGTATCATACAAACCTAGACTGGAAATGATTTTAAATAATGGAACAACGATCAAAATACCGGAAAACATATAGACGGTATAAAAGCTAGCATTGATTTTCGAGCGAGCTTTGAAGCGTAGTTTTGACAAAGCGTATGCCCCGCTGATCCCAATCACTACTGCAGTTACGGAGGCTATCAAGGAGATCACTAAACTATTTTTGAAATACATGATGAATGGAAAAATCTCAGCATTGAAAATATCCTGATAATGTTCAAAAGTCCATTCTTTCGGAAAAATAGTTTGTGTCGTTGCAATTGCTTCTTGTGAATCATTGAATGATGTCATCAGCATGATCAAAAATGGAAACAAATTGACAGCTAATAGCAACAAAATCGTCGCGTAAAATAAGATTTTCCTGCTCTTTTTATTTTTCATTTCAAGTCCACCTTCTTTCGTGAGAGCAAGACGACCGCTGCAATAATGATGAACAATAGAATCGATATAGCTGCTGCTTTTCCAAGATCATTGAACGCAAAGGCTGTCTGATACAAATAAACGCCTAAGATATTGACTTTATTCGTCAGTAGATAGACATCTGTAAACATATAGAACATCCAGATAGATCTTAAAACAATCACAGTTGCTAGTACTGGTTTGATTGCCGGCAGTGTCACGATCTTGAACTTCTGCCAAGCATTTGCACCGTCCATTTCAGCTGCTTCATAAAGCGTTTTGTCGACTGTTTGCAAAATAGCCAAAAATGAAATAAACGCATACGGATAGTATCTCCAGATCGCAAACAAAACGACCATAAAGAAGCTAGCAACTGGCTGGTAGAACCACAGCGGTGCTTCGTTGAAAAGCTGCAACCTATCTACTAACAGATCATTGACGATTCCATAACTATTATTGAACATATATTTCCAAGCAAAAATCAAAGAAATAGATGGCGTAACATAACTTAATAAAATCAGTGAACGCACCGTTTTCCTAAATCTGAACTTGCGGTTAAGCAAAATAGCTACGGCTAATCCTAAAGCTGTACTGCCTGCTACAACTAAGAATGTGTAAGCAACTGTTAAACCTAAAGAACGATAAAATTCACTATCACTTAAAATTTCAAGATAATTGCTTAATCCGATAAAAACGGCGTCTAAGTTAGGATTCAGCGGCATATCGAAAAAACTGATCTGAATATTGGAAAGCATTGGAATCAGCACTAAAACAGCTAATAAAAGCATGCTTGGTGCTAAAAGTCCCATGGCTAATTTTAAGTCAGAATGTTTCCTTGGACGATTCATTGAAACCTCCCCCTGATAATCTGCCAATAGCTATCTACTTTTTTCGAACACCATTGGCAGAACTTCTTGTTATTTCGTATTTTTTTGTGCGTCAGCTAAAGATTGATCGACATCTTCGTTTCCGACAGTTACTTGGTTCACTGCTTTTCCGATCACACCTGAGCTTGTGATATCTCCCATTTTCGTGAAATTCTTTTCCCCGACTAGTCCAAAGACTTGTACTTCATCAAAAGCACTAGCAATCTCAGATGGCAGCTCGCCAAAAGACTTGATGACTTCATTTTCTTTGTAACCATCCAGTTCGACTACTTGTTTATTCACTGGTTGAGCACCACCAGGAGACATCAAGACCCACTTTTCCATGTTTTTCGGTTGAGATAAGAAAGCTGTGAATGCTTCAGCAGCCTCTTTTTGTTTCTCGTCTAGACCAGAAGAAATCGTCAATCCAGATACTGTGCCATAGACAGCTTGATCTTTTTGTGTTGGGATAGCAAAACCGATATTTTCTGAGTTCCCCGCTTCATAAACAGAAGGCAAAATGTAAGTTGAATAGATTGCCATTGGTGCTGTTCCATTCATGAAAGCATCTTTGATTTCTGTCACATCATTAGAGCCTGGCATCGTGTATTGGGATAAGTTTTGATAAAACGACAATGCTTCTCTCATCTTTTCCGTATCGATCGTTACCTCGCCTTCATCATCCAAAACATTTGCTCCATTTGACAAAGCAAATTGAGAGAACGCTTGCTCACTCATTGTTCCTTCAGCAGTAGGCATAGCAATTCCATATTGTTTATTCTCTTTATCTGTGAAATGTTGAGCAATTTTTAAAATATCATCCCAATTTTCTGGTTCTGAAAAACCAGCTTCTGATAATTTTTCTTTGTCATACCAAATACCTTGAACCCAGCCGCTAATTGGTGCAGCAATATAGCTTTTTCCATCTTCTGAACGAACAAGGTTTTTGGCTCCGTCATAATAATTATCTTCTCCAGCTTCCTCGATAACGTTTTGGACTGCCGTCTGATCAATCAGTTCATCTTTATCCATCACTTTAGCAAAATCCTGACTGACTTCCATTACTTCTGGTAATTTACCGGAACGAGCTAACGTAACGATTTTCGTATTGAACGCTGATTCTTCTACCGGCACTTGCTTGATTTTGATGTCTGGATTTTCTTTTTCAAAATCAGCAACCAGTTCATTGATCACACTTAATCGTTCCTGTTCGACAGAAGAGTGCATGAATTGAATCGTTGTCTGTTGTGATTCGTTAGAGCTTTGACTTTCACCACAAGCAGTAAGAAGAAATCCAGTAGCTAGCAGACAGATAGTAACAATAATTTTTTTCATTTTTTTCCACCTCTTATTTTATTATTTTCAGCCACATATATTCATACGGCTGGAATATCAACTTTCGTTCTTGACTGCAATGGATAATTTGTCCAGAAAACAGGTCTAGGTAATCTCCTTTTGGTAAAAGATAACCTGCTGATTGATTGGAAAAATTATGGATAACTAAGACTTTCTCTTCCTTCGCTTCGCGAATAAAACTGATAAAAGAATCTGCTGAGTCCAGTAAGTAAATCAAACTATTCGGATGGAAGGCTTTTTCTTTTTTTCGAATAGATAGCATCTGGGTCAATTCACCATATACTGCTGTTCTTAATGGATCTGTCTGCAACTCTTTCTCAATATCTGCTAACAAAAATTTTTGCCGATTGATTTTTCGATTCTCTCCTGTTTTTTCTACGCCTTTGTAATCATTTCGACTTCCCAGCACACTTTGAATATAAATTGCCGGCACGCCTGGTAACGTTACCAAAAATGAATGAGCTGCTAAAAAGCGTTTGCTTCTCCATTCCGTCGTATCTGTTGGAGAACTTAACGCATCTAGATACGTAGCGTTTATCTCATGTGGACTGGTCGTTCCATCTGGGTTTTTCTTGTAGTTTACTCGGGCACCCTCTTTCTTCAGCTGTTCCACTAATTCAAGGATCGTTGTTTCTGGCAAAATACCTCGTACCGGATTCAATCCGATACCGTCATGGGAGGCTAAAAAATTAAAAAAAGTTGTTTTTTTCGATGCGAAATCGATGGTTTTTAACCATTCTTTCAACTTACTTGTATTACCCGAACGAATCGCTTGAAGGGTCAAAGGTGGTAGCGAAAACTGATAGACCATCTGTGCTTCATTCCTGCCATCGCCAAAATAACTAATATTATCTTTATGTGGCACATTTGTCTCGGTGATCAATACCGTTCCTAGAGCTGCTTCATCAACGATTGCACGGAATAACTGAATAATCTTATGCGTTTCTGGCAAGTGTATACAAGAAGTTCCTAGTTCTTTCCATAAAAACCCCACAGCATCCAAACGAATAAATGAAGCGCCTTTTTCTAAGTAAAACAAAAGAATATCGATCATTTTCAATAAAACTTCTGGGTTTTTAAAATTCAAATCTACTTGATCTTCGCTAAAAGTCGTCCATACATGTTTTTCTTTCCCGTTTTTGTCGATGAAAGTTGTAAGTAGTGGACTAGTCCTTGGTCTAGTCACGCTGCTTGTATCTGTATCCAGTGGCAAATCAATAAAAAAATCTTTGTACGTATCATTCAAGTTTAAATATTCCTGAAACCAAGTACTTTCGGCAGACATATGATTGCAGACAAAGTCGAACATTAACCGTGTTTCGCTTCTCATTTCTTCTATATCTTCCCATGTGCCCAAACGGTCGTTGATTGCCTGATAATTTACAACGGAGAAACCATCATCAGATGTATATGGGAAAAATGGCAAGAAATGTACAACACTAAATGTATCTGCCAAATACTTTTGATAAAATTTCTTAAATGTACGCAAAGTTGGTTGCTGCTCTTCAAAAAATTGCTCCCCATAAGTAATCAAGAAAATATCTTCTTCGTCCCAATGCAGTTTGCCTGCCTGGCCTTTCTTCTGCTGATAATCACTGACTTTTTGTTCAATCATAGAGGCGGTTTTCTCAGCCAAATCTGAGTCGCGATAAATCGCTTGTAAAAGTTTTGTATACATCGGATTCCCCTTTCTTTTTTTGGGAGCGTTCCCAACGATTTGATCATATTATGGAAAACGCTTACTGTCAATAGCATTTTTTTAAATAATTTTGATATACAAAAAAATACAAATAAGAAAGCTTATGTATCAATAGTTAATAGCTTCTTAAAAAAATATGGTCTCTCATGATCATGCAAGCTATTCCTAAATTTTCAAAATCATAGACAAAAAAGAATGTCTATTGTACTATGGAATTATTCTAAAACGCTCCCAAAAAGGAGGTGCATATAAAATTGAAACCTACTATTTATGACATTGCGAACAAAGCCAATGTCTCCAAATCAACTGTCTCCAGAGTATTAAATAACCAGCCAAATATCTCTGATAAAGCAAAAGCAAGTGTACTTCAAGCAATCAAAGAATTGAATTATGAACCGAGCAAAATTGCAAGAGGACTGTCAGGAAATGGTTTTGACGCGATTCTAGCATTATCTCATCGTACTTCTCATACGACCTATGGCAATCCTTTTTTTTCAGATGTTATTCAATCCATTTCTGCCGTTTCTGAACAAAATAACTTCGACTTGATTCTACAAACGGCAAAAACACCAGAAGAAGAGCTAGAAAAATGCGCGAAAAAGATCCAAGAAAAAATGATTCGAGGAATTATTATTTTAAGCTCTACGATGGATGAAACACTTCTTTTTGAATTGGATCAATACAATATTCCTATTGTGGTAATCGGAAAAGTCGGAAACGACTACACGAACATCTACTCAGTGGACACGGATAATTTCCAGGATAGTTACGATTTGGTGGAAACACTGATCAAGAATGGACACCGTCATATCGGCTGTCTCCATGCTCCGACAGAAGTTTATGTATCCAATGATCGTCTCAATGGTTACCGTCAATGCTTATTTGATCATCACCTAGATATCCGTAATGAATGGATCATAGACGGCGGCTTTCGCTTAGAAGACAGCATGGCAGCAATGAATGATTTAATGAAGCTGCGAGAAAGACCAACTGCGATTTTTTCTACCGATGCATTAAAATCATTGAGTATTTACAAAGTTGCAGAACAAACTGGAAAGCAGATACCTGATGATCTTTCGATCGCAGGATTCAGTGATCCCTTATTGTCCTCCCTATTTTCGCCACAGCTGACTCGGATAGACATTCCAACAAATCAGTTAGGAATCAAAGCCACAGAACTTTTATTCCAATTGATCCATCACCAATACCCAGAAGAAAAAAGAATCATTCTTTCAACCGAGATTACTCTCACAGATTCGATCCAACAACAAGAAATGTAGGGCAGATTTATAAAAGAACAGAAACACTGAGGATAAGTCAGTTACTCTGTTCTTTTTTCAATCACTCACCCCCCATTACCCCCTCCCGGTATTTTAGCGGATTTTTCTTTATTTTCCATCTGTTTTAGATAGCTGTGGATAACTATAATGTTTGTGTTAAACTATTTTTTCCACAGGGAAGAAAAAACTATTTTTAACCACGTTGTGTATAAGTTTTTATAGTTCATTTTTTCAAACTCATTTACCCTTATTTCAATCCATGTTATTTGGGGATACTTATCTCTAAAACATAAATAGAATAACAGACATGTCTACTGGTTTTGTTTTATTCGAGGAATTATTCAATAATAGCTAGCAAAATATTAAAAATAACCGCTCTATCTTCCCATGAATTTATTTTGCATTCAAAAAATGATCTATCTTTACTTTTGTTGATTGACTTCTCTTGGAAGATGATCGTTCCGATACCTTAATGGGATACGAATCGATGTTGTTAAGATCCTTTCCCACTTTTCTTCTAGTTAGACAAATTATTTTAGAAAAACCAAAAAAGAGGTTGTGACAATAATTTGTCACAACCTCTTTTGTAAAATATCTATTTTGTTTGATTGTTCATTGCGTCTTCTGCAGCCATTTGTGCTTCAATATCTGAAATACTGTAGACATTTTCGCTTGCTACACCGACTTCTTTTGGTTCCATGTCACGGTAACGTTGCATACCAGTACCAGCTGGGATGATCTTACCGATGATAACATTTTCTTTCAAACCAAGAAGAGGATCTTTCTTACCGCGGATCGCAGCATCCGTCAAGACACGAGTTGTTTCTTGGAATGATGCAGCAGATAAGAAACTATTTGTTTCTAATGATGCTTTTGTGATACCTAGCAAGACAGGTCGAGAAGTTGCAGGAACGCCTCCTGAGACTAGCGTATTGTAGTTTTGATCTTTAAAGTCTGCGATGTCTAATAATGTACCTGGTAAGATATCTGTATCACCTGGATCCATTACACGAACTTTACGCAGCATTTGACGAACCATTACTTCGATATGCTTGTCGCCGATTTCTACCCCTTGCATACGGTAAACACGTTGTACTTCACGAAGCAAGTAGTTTTCAACAGATAATACATCGCGAACTTGCAACAATTGTTTTGGATCGATTGATCCTTCTGTCAATGGCGCACCACGGTGGATCATATCGCCTTCTGCTACTTTCATACGTGCTGTATAAGGAACAGTATACGTACGTGTATCTGTTTTTCCTTTGATTGTTACTTCTTTGGTACGTGTTGCAGGATCTTCTGAGATATCGATGACATCCCCTGTTACTTCTGTGATCACTGCTTGCCCTTTCGGATTACGTGCTTCAAAGATTTCTTGGACACGAGGAAGACCTTGAGTGATATCGTCTCCGGCAACCCCACCCGTATGGAATGTACGCATCGTCAACTGAGTACCAGGTTCACCGATTGATTGAGCGGCGATCGTACCAACTGCTTCTCCGACTTCAACGTCAGAGCCAGTTGCAAGGTTGCGTCCGTAACAATGTTTGCAGACACCATGTTTTGTATTACATGTGAAGACAGAACGGATTGTCACTGTTTCGACACCTGCATCAACGATTTGTTTTGCGATGTCTTCGGAAATCAATTGGTTTCCTGCAATGATCAATTCATTTGTTTCAGGATGACGTACTTCTTTACGAGTGTAACGTCCCACTAAACGATCTTCTAATGATTCGATGATTTCATTTCCTTCACGGATTGCTTGGATTTCAAGACCTCGGTCAGTACCGCAATCTTCTTCACGGATGATTACATCTTGGGCCACGTCAACCAGACGACGAGTCAAGTAACCTGAATCGGCAGTCTTCAAGGCTGTATCGGTCATCCCTTTACGAGCCCCGTGAGTTGAGATAAACATTTCCAAGACGGATAGTCCTTCACGGAAGTTCGAAATGATTGGCAATTCCATGATTCGACCATTAGGAGCGGCCATCAAACCACGCATTCCGGCAAGCTGTGTAAAGTTGGAAATGTTCCCACGAGCTCCAGAATCAGACATCATGAAGATTGGGTTTTTCGCTTCCAAACCTTCCATCAGTTTTTGTTGGATGCTGTCTTTTGCAGCGTTCCAAACAGCAATGACACGTTCATAACGTTCATCATCTGTAATCAGACCACGACGGAATTGTTTTGTAATAGTTTCAACTTGTTTATGGGCATTTTCAATGATTTCTTGTTTTTCATTCAGTACACTGATGTCAGCGATCCCTACTGTGATACCGGCATGTGTTGAATGTTTATACCCTAAGTCTTTCATACGGTCAAGCATCTTAGAAGTTTCTGTTACTTTGAATCGTTTGAAGACTTCTGCGATGATGTTTCCTAAGTTTTTCTTCTTGAACGGTAATACTAATTCTTGCTCTTTGATATGTGCAGGAATATCAGTACCAGCTTCAACAAAGTATTTGTCCGGTGTTTGGACGGTCAAGTTGAAGTCTGTTGGTTCATTCAGATAAGGGAATTCAGGAGGCATGATCTCGTTGAAGATGATCTTACCAACTGTTGTGATCATCGTACGTTCTTTTTGCCATTCAGTAAATGGTTTTTCACCTAATGAGTTAGGGTTCACACCGATACGTGAATGTAAATGAACATATCCGTTGCTCCATGCGATAACGGCTTCGTTTTGATCTCTGAAGACCATTCCTTCGCCTTCGCGTCCTTCTTCTTCCATTGTCAAGTAGTAGTTACCTAGAACCATATCTTGAGAAGGAGTAACAACTGGTTTACCATCTTTAGGGTTCAAGATGTTTTGAGCAGCTAACATCAACATACGTGCTTCTGCTTGTGCTTCTTCATTCAATGGCACGTGGACAGCCATTTGGTCTCCATCGAAATCGGCATTATAAGCTTCACATACAAGTGGATGCAAACGGATTGCGCGTCCTTGTACTAAAACTGGTTCGAATGCTTGGATACCAAGTCGGTGAAGCGTAGGTGCCCGGTTCAGCAATACTGGGTGTTCCTTGATTACGTCTTCTAAAACATCCCATACTTCGTCTTCTTGACGTTCGATTTTACGTTTCGCATTTTTGATGTTTGAAGCTAGTTCGCGTTGAACAAGCTCACGCATCACGAATGGTTTGAATAATTCGATAGCCATTTCTTTTGGAAGTCCACATTGGTACATCTTCAAGAAAGGTCCAACAACGATAACAGAACGACCGGAGTAGTCGACACGTTTACCTAGCAAGTTTTGACGGAAACGACCTTGTTTCCCTTTCAACATATGAGAAAGAGATTTCAATGGGCGGTTACCTGGTCCAGTAACTGGACGTCCGCGACGACCGTTATCGATCAATGCATCTACTGCTTCTTGCAGCATACGTTTTTCATTTTGAACGATGATTCCAGGTGCATTCAAGTCTAACAAACGTTTCAAACGGTTATTACGGTTGATTACACGACGGTAAAGATCATTCAAGTCACTTGTTGCAAAACGTCCACCTTCTAATTGAACCATTGGGCGTAAATCTGGTGGAATAACAGGGATAACGTCCATAACCATCCAGCTTGGTTGATTTCCTGAAGCGCGGAATGCTTCTAAAATATCCAAACGGCGGATTGCACGTGTACGTTTTTGTCCTTGTGCAGATTTCAATTCTTCTTTCAATTCGGCTGCTTCTGCATCTAGATCAACATTATCAAGTAATTGTTTGATCGCTTCTGCACCCATAGCAGCTTGGAATTCTTGTCCATATTGTTCACGTTTTTCGCGATATTCGCGTTCTGTCAACAATTGTTTTTTCTCTAAATTCGTATTTCCTGGTTCGATGACTACATATGAAGCAAAATAAATGATTTCTTCCAAAGCGCGTGGGCTCATGTCTAATACAAGACCCATACGTGAAGGAATCCCTTTAAAGTACCAGATATGTGAAACAGGAGCTGCTAATTCAATATGTCCCATGCGTTCACGGCGAACTTTCGAACGAGTAACTTCCACTCCGCATCGATCACAAACGATTCCTTTATAACGGATACGTTTGTATTTTCCGCAGGCACATTCCCAGTCTTTTGTAGGACCAAAAATCCGCTCACAGAACAACCCTTCGCGTTCAGGTTTTAAGGTGCGATAGTTAATCGTCTCAGGTTTTTTTACTTCACCGTAAGACCAGCTTCTGATTTTTTCGGGAGAAGCCAAACCTATTTGCATACTTTCGAATTTATTTACATCGATCAAAAGGGGTTCCCTCCATTTCATTTAATGGCAAACCGCAAGACGGCTGATCTTCGACCGCCTTGCAGCTCATAGACCGGATTAGTCTAAATTATCTTCTGCGGTTTCAAAGTTTTGGATGACATCGTCTTTTTCATCTTCCACTTGTTCAGCAGCTTTCTTTTCTAATTCTTTGGCAGTTTGCTGTTCGGCAAATTTTGTCAAAGCATCAACAGTTATCAAATCGTCGTCTTCATCGTCCATGTCGCGAAGTTCGATCTCTGTTTCTTCGATATCCAAGACACGCATGTCCAGACCTAGTGATTGCAATTCTTTCACCAATACGCGGAATGATTCCGGTACACCTGGTTTTGGAATTGGTTCACCCTTGACGATTGCTTCGTATGTTTTCACACGTCCGACTACGTCATCTGATTTGTATGTCAAGATTTCTTGTAAAGTATAAGCCGCACCGTAAGCTTCCAGTGCCCATACTTCCATTTCACCAAAACGTTGTCCACCAAATTGAGCTTTACCTCCCAATGGTTGTTGTGTAACCAATGAGTAAGGTCCGATTGAACGTGCATGCAATTTGTCATCGACCATGTGAGCAAGTTTGATCATGTACATCACACCGACAGACACACGTCCATCAAATGGTTCACCTGTACGTCCGTCGTACAGAACAGTTTTCGCATCGCTGGCCATACCGGCTTCACGAACTGTTTCCCATACGTCTTCATCACTTGCACCATCAAATACTGGCGTTGCTACGTGGATACCTAACTGACGTGCAGCCATACCCAAGTGTAATTCCAATACTTGTCCGATGTTCATACGTGAAGGCACCCCTAAAGGATTCAGCATGATATCGATTGGTGTTCCATCAGGTAGGAATGGCATATCTTCTTCCGGCATAATACGGGATACAACCCCTTTATTTCCGTGACGACCGGCCATTTTATCCCCTTCATGGATTTTACGTTTTTGAACGATATAAACACGAACTAACATGTTTACGCCTGGTGACAATTCATCTCCAGCTTCACGAGTAAAGATTTTCACATCGTGAACGATCCTGCCGCCGCCATGCGGTACACGTAATGATGTATCGCGGACTTCACGAGCTTTTTCGCCAAAGATCGCATGCAATAGACGTTCTTCTGCAGATAATTCTGTTACCCCTTTTGGCGTGACTTTCCCTACAAGCAAATCGCCATCTTGGACTTCTGCACCGATACGGATGATGCCCATTTCGTCTAAATCTTTCAATGCGTCTTCCCCGACATTAGGGATTTCGCGTGTGATTTCTTCAGGTCCTAATTTTGTATCGCGGGCTTCCGATTCATATTCTTCAATATGAATAGAAGTGTATACGTCATCTTTTACCAAACGACGGCTCATGATGATCGCATCTTCATAGTTGTACCCTTCCCAAGTCATGAAACCAACTAAAACGTTTTGACCTAGAGCCATTTCGCCTTGTTCCATAGATGGTCCGTCTGCCAGAGTATCCCCTTTTTCGACTTTCTCACCCAAATGAACGATTGGACGTTGGTTGTAGCTTGTTCCGGAGTTTGAACGACGGAATTTTGTTACATCGTATTTATCTAATGCACCGTTGTCGCGGCGTACACGGATTTCAGAAGCATCAACGTATTCAACGACACCGTCATGTTTACATAACAAAGCAGCTCCTGAGTCATGCGCTGATTTGTATTCCATACCAGTACCAACCCATGGTGCTTGAGGATTGATCAACGGCACTGCTTGACGCTGCATGTTGGCACCCATCAAGGCACGGTTGGAGTCATCGTTTTCCAAGAAAGGAATACATGCTGTCGCAACGGCAACTACTTGTTTAGGTGATACGTCCATGTAGTCTACTTTATCAATAGATACTTCTAAGTTTTCACTTTGAGCACGAGCCATAACAACGTCTTGAGCAAATGTTCCATCTTCATTCAATGGGCTGTTTGCTTGGGCTACGATGTAATGGTCTTCGATATCAGCTGTCAAGTAGTCGATTTGGTCAGTAACACGACCTGTTTCACGGTCTACACGACGATAAGGTGTTTCGATAAATCCGAATTTATTTACTTTCGCATAACTGGACAAACTATTGATCAACCCGATGTTTGGGCCTTCAGGAGTTTCGATCGGACACATACGGCCATAGTGGGAGTAGTGAACGTCACGAACTTCATAACCGGCGCGGTCACGAGTCAATCCGCCAGGTCCTAAGGCTGAAAGACGACGTTTGTGTGTCAATTCGACAAGAGGATTTGTTTGATCCATGAACTGTGACAACTGAGAAGAACCAAAGAATTCTTTGATACTTGCCACAACTGGACGGATATTGATCAATTGTTGAGGTGTCAATGTTTCAGTATCTTGGATCGACATTCTTTCACGAACCACACGTTCCATACGTGCTAGACCGATACGGAATTGGTTTTGTAAAAGTTCACCGACTGAACGGATACGACGGTTTCCTAAGTGGTCGATATCATCGACATTGCCGATACCTTCCATCAAGTTCAAGAAATAGCTCATTGAAGCAATGATGTCGGCTGGACGAACCGTTTTTACAGCTGCTTCTGGATAGCCGTTTCCGATCACGTTTACTTCACGTTCAGGGTCTCTTGGTGAAAATACTTTGATGACTTGGACAGTCATTGGATCTGTGACCACACCGTCTTCTGATGGATAGTAAGTCACTGAATTTAGGCCATTATCAATGAAAGGAGCTAGTGTTTCCATGACTTGGTGAGTCAGAACTGTTCCTTTTTCAACGATGATCTCGCCTGTTTCTGGATCAACTAATGTTTCAGCTAATGTCAGATTCAATAGACGTGTTTTCAAATCTAATTTTTTGTTTACTTTGTAACGACCAACGTTTGCTAAGTCGTAACGTTTTGGATCGAAGAAACGAGCATTCAGCAAGTTACGTGAGCTGTCTGCTGTTTTTGGTTCGCCTGGACGCAAACGTTCGTAAACGTCTTTCAAACCTTCTTCTGTTCTTGAGTCGCTTGCGTTTTTATGCAAGTCTTTTTCGACTGTATTGCGTAATGTTTCGCTGTCACCGAAGATTTCAAAGATCGTATCATCGGAACCAAATCCTAACGCACGAACTAATACGGTTAAAGGAATCTTACGTGTACGGTCGATACGTACATAAGAGATGTCTTTTGCATCAGTTTCCATTTCTAGCCAAGCGCCACGGTTAGGGATAACAGTAGAACCGAATCCTTCTTTTCCGTTTTTGTCGACTTTTCCATGGAAATAGACACCTGGTGAACGGACTAACTGAGAAACGATTACTCGCTCTGCCCCGTTGATGATGAATGTTCCTTGTTCTGTCATTAATGGGAAATCACCGAAGAATACTTCTTGTGCTTTGATTTCGCCAGTCTCGCGGTTTGTCAAACGCAATGTTACATGTAATGGTGCAGAGTAGTTTGCATCATGCGCACGAGCTTCTGCTACTGTATACTTTGGTTCTTTCAATTCATAATCTACAAATTCCAAAGATAGATTGCCATTGAAGTCATCGATTGGCAAAATGTCTTCAAACATTTCTCTAAGTCCCTCATCTAAGAACCATTGGTAAGAGTCTGTTTGAATTTCGATCAAATTTGGTAATTCCAACACTTCACTGATTCTTGCGAAACTTCTACGTTCGCGATGTTTTCCGTATTTTACTACGTGTCCAGCCAAGCTCTTCACCCCTCTAAAATGTCATTCAAAAAGACTACCCGATCGATTGTTACAATAATATTTCAAATATTATTTTTAGGTAACAACAGACATTTTTTGCGGCTTTTAGGCAAAAAAAAACCAAAAATAGAACATTCTCTTGAAACCTTACTTCGTGAGCTTCTACTTTTGTTTCCTTATATTAAAGCCGAAACGGACAATATTTCGTTTCTGCCTTTTCTTCATCAGATAGTTTTTGCAACTTCATATACTACACTTATTTTCTATAAAAGTCAACACTTCCTGGCGTTTCTTCTGCTTTTTCGCAATATTTTCTTAATGTTTTCAATTTTATGTTTTCAATTATCTGACAATTCTTAATTGACAGACCTTTTTATCTCGGTTATACTTTAGAAAATTCATCTTGTGGAGGAACTTCTATGCGAACCAACATCAACCAAATCGCACCAACACAACTGAATAACTTTTACTTTAGCTACTTTAGATAGGTTTGTATTCATCATGATGGATACAAACGTTAAACGACAGTTTGTATCTATGATGGCTAAAGAACTTTGTATTGCAGCAAAAAGCCACGTAGACAAAATGCTAAGTGGCTGAGCAGTGAAAATACAAAGTAAAAGTATCAAGCATTCTACTTTTTCAATTTATTTTCCGACTTTTCAATCCATTTGGACATTTTGTCTGAATGGATTTTTTGTTTCCCAAAATTAAGGAGGAAAAAGAAATGAAAAAAAAATATAATCATCGGATTAGGCGCTGCCCTGCTACTAGCTTTAGGAGGTTGCGCACAAAAAGACAATTCCGCAGAGGCATCAGATGGACAAAAAACAATTGGCGTATTGCAACTTGTACAACATAACTCGTTAGACGCTGCCTATAAAGGATTCAAAGAAGGATTAGCAGAAGAAGGGTATAAAGAAGGCGATAATCTAACAATCGATTATCAAAATGCCCAAAACAATCAAGACAACCTGAAAAGTATGAGTGAGAAACTCGTCAAAGAAGATCCTGATTTGCTACTCGGGATCGCCACTCCAGCAGCACAATCCTTATTAAATGAAACAACCACTATCCCGATGACTGTCACAGCGGTCACAGACTTGGAACAAGCCCATTTAGTCACATCCAATGAAAAACCTGGCGGCAATGTGACTGGCACGACAGATATGGTGCCAATCGAAAAACAAATCGGCTTACTGTTAAATATCGTGCCAGACGCCAAAACAATCGGCATCATGTATAACAACGGTGAAGCAAACTCTAAGATCCAAGCTGATTTGGCAGAAAAAGAATTGAAAAAAGCGGGCGTCAAAGTCAAAGTACTGACAGCAAATTCCACAAATGATGTCCAACAAGTGACGAAAAGTCTAGCTAAAGATGTAGATGGAATCTATATTCCTACTGATAACACGTTCGCAAGTGCGGCAAGTGTTGTCGGCGAAGTCGCAAAAGAAACAAAAACACCTGTCGTTGCTGGCGCAGTTGATCAAGTCAAAGACGGCGGTCTAGCAACAGTAGGAATCGACTACGAAAGCTTGGGCAAACAAACAGGGATCATGGCAGCAAAAATCTTAGACGGCAAGAAGCCAAGTGAACTTCCTGTCGAAACAGCGAATGATTTGGAACTGTATGTCAATAAAGACATGGCCAAAGCATTAGGCATCAATCCAGACAGCATCAAAGAAGCTGAATAAAACACAGGAGGATTCTCATGACAAATTTGCTCTCTCTTTTCTTATCATCTGCATCGCAAGGGGTCTTATGGGCCCTACTTGCGATTGGTGTATACGTCACTTTCCGTATCTTGGACATTGCCGACTTGACTGCTGAAGGAAGCTTTCCTTTAGGTGCAGGGATCGCGGCAGTAAGTATTACAAATGGCTATCATCCATTGACAGCTTGTCTTCTAGGCTTTTTAGGGGGTGCGGCAGCAGGGCTTGTTTCCGGACTGATTCACACAAAATTGAAAATTCCCGCCCTTCTTGCAGGGATCATCACCATGACTGGTTTATATTCTGTCACATCCCGTGTGATGGGTGCGCCGAACATCTCTTTATTGGGTCAGCCAACGATCTTTCATTGGGTCGAGTCATTCGGCATAACAAAAGACAACGCTGTACTGATCGTCGGTCTGCTTTTTGCTTTGATCGTTGTATGTTTACTTGTTTTGTTCTTACGTACAGAAACAGGACTTGCTATTCGTGCAACTGGCGATAATCTGGCAATGAGCGAAGCAAACGGGATCAACACAGATAATATGAAGATCATCGGTTATATGATTTCTAATGGATGCATTGCTCTTTCTGGCTCCTTGCTTGCGCAAAACAACGGCTTTGCTGATTTGAATTCTGGTATTGGAACGATCGTAATTGGACTTGCTTCTATTATCATCGCAGAAGTTTTGTTACGTAACCAACCACTATTTCTCCGTCTCTTGACTGTCGTTTTAGGTGCGGTCATTTACCGTTTTATTTTAGCGTTAGTCTTCGAACTGAATGTTGAACCAAGTGATTCGAAACTTGCTTCTGCTTTCGTGCTAGTGATCTGTCTTTCTTTCCCGCAGATCCAGCAAAAATTCCATTTACCTCAAAAAAAGAAAGGCGGTAGTGTCAAATGAATGACGTCTTAACATTGGAAAATCTCCATCATACCTTTGAAAAAGGAACGATCAACGAAAATCATGTCCTGAAAGGCATTAATCTTTCCTTAGATCCCGGCGACTTCGTGACGATCATCGGTGGAAATGGGGCTGGTAAATCTACTTTGCTGAACAGCATCGCCGGTACATTTTCTGTCGATCAGGGACAAATTTTATTGAATGGAAAAAATATCACGAAAAAATCTGTTGTCGAACGTTCGAAATCCATCAGTCGCGTATTCCAAGATCCTAAACTAGGGACAGCCGTTCGTTTAACGGTAGAAGAAAACCTCGCTCTTGCTATGAAACGAGAAAAAAAACGCGGCTTCTTCCGTGGTGTCAAACCACAAGACCGAACATTTTTCAAAGACCAGCTGGCTCGGCTAAATTTGGGTTTGGAAAATCGTTTATCCTCAGAAATCGGTTTGCTGTCTGGAGGACAACGTCAAGCTATTACGCTGTTGATGGCCACATTACAGCGTCCAGAACTGATTTTATTAGATGAACACACTGCAGCGCTTGACCCTGCTACTTCCAAAACGGTGATGGAATTGACAGAAAAGCTGATCACTGAGCAGAATCTCACTGCTTTTATGGTCACTCATGACATGGAAGACGCGATCCGCTATGGGAATCGACTGATCATGCTACATCAAGGAAGGATCGTCGTAGATATCCAGCAAGAGGAAAAACAGCAGCTCACAGTGCCCCAATTATTAGCGTTGTTCAAACAAAACAGCGGCACGGCATTAAAAGACGATCAAGTACTTTTATCTTCATAATCAGAAAGAGGCTGGGACAAAAAATGAACGCCCACCCTCTTCTTTTTTCTCTTTCCTTCTTTCGTTTTTGCTTTATGTATCAACCGTTGTTTCTTCGAAAACTATTTTGTTCTCTCCTTCTTCCTGATAGAATGGATGAGAAAGGAGCTTGATGCCATGACAACGAAAGACAAGGTACTTCAATTATTGAAAAAGACACCAGATTTTCTTTCCGGAGAAAAGTTGGCACAGCAACTGGAAGTTTCCCGGACAAGTATTTGGAAAGCCATCAAAGAATTGGAAAAGGCAGGCTATCGTTTTGAGCACGGGCCTACAGGGTATCGTTACCTGCCCTCTGACGTACTAGATGCAAAAGAAATCCAGCAAGAGCTACGGTCGTTTATTCCTGATTTGAAAGTACAAACGATGTTGACTTCTGAATCTACGATGAAAGATGCCAAACTGGCAGCAGCTCAAGGAGATTCTGTTTCGAAGTTATTTGTTGCTGATACACAAGAACAAGCTCGTGGACGTTTTGGACGGCCTTTTTTCGCTGAACCTGGACGAGGAATCTACATGAGTCTCTTGCTCCATCCAGACAAACGGTTTGATGAATTGCCTCAATATACGATCATCGCAGCCAGTGCCTGTGTGAAAGCCATTGAATCTGTAACCGGTCGTTCTGCTTCGATCAAATGGGTCAATGATATCTACATGGATGGAAAAAAAGTCTGTGGGATTTTATCTGAAGCAGTCAGTGATATGGAAAGCGGCAGGATCAGTCATATCATCATTGGGATCGGGCTTAATTTTTCTGTTCCTCAAAATCATTTTCCAGCTGATCTCCAAGAAAAAGCCACCTCTGTCTTTCCCGACGGACAAGCTAGTGTCACAAGGAATCAGCTAATCAGCAAAATTTGGCAAGAATTGTTCACTTATCTTTCTCACCCAGAAAAAGCGTTGGACTTCTATAAAGAAAAATCATTCGTATTGGGAAAAACCGTGTCGTTCAATCAAAAAGGAACGACTTATGTCGGTCTTGCAAAAGAAATCGGTGATCATGGCGAATTGATCGTCCAAACAAATGAACAGGAGATGAGTTTGTCTTCTGGCGAAATCAGTCTCACATCTATCCGTACGCAATAATATCAGATTTCACAAAAGGACACCTGATCTCATACAGTGTCCTTTTTTCTGAATTCTCTTCAAAAGACTCTCCTTATTCTATCAGCTGACAGTTTCTCTATCCTCTAGAAAAAGGTGTTCTAAAAATATCTATAAAGCATGGTACACCTTCTTTAAATGAATCAATGCAAAAACAAGAGAGTCATTAGTTTACACGATCAAAAGAGATAGCAGGCCGCTTCCTTTTTCGATCTTATAGATAGACCATGGGTAACGATAAAAACAAAAAAGAACTTGCGACTTATTTTGCCGTAAGTTCTTTTTTAGCTAGTGCCTTAATCTCTTAATCCCAACAAACGTCTCGCATAGATCACCTGACCAGAGTGCATAGCAGCATCATCAATAATAGAAACGAGACGCATTCCTCGTGTGACTGGTGGTGTCCAGTTCTCGTCAATTACTTCATCTAGCTCGGAAGGTTCCAGCCTTCTTAAGTAAGAAATAGCAAAATCAGCAGCTCCTCGCAAGTATCCTAGCAGATCTTCTATTTGATTAGCTTGGATCTGCTTTGCTTGTTCCAGACTGTGCTTCCAATCTTGTTCGTTATCTGCTATCGTCATCGGAAACCGGCTTTCCCAGTCTTGACTATGCCAAATTGGAGAGGTTCCTGCTAAATCAGCAATCTGGAAATCTAATTCTCGAGCGGTATGCCAAGCCAGCCAAGTCATTGATTTGATCTGCGGTGCTCTATCTTCCACTGGAAAACGATTGGCCTCCTCAATAGAGACGCCTTCAAACAAACGTTCAAACCGATCATATGCCCGATCCACACTCTCGCATAGCATATCTAAATAATCCATTTATTTTCCTCCTTTTTATTTATCCTACTTACTTTTTCCTAATTCTAGGATACCTACTTATATGTTACTACACACCCTTATTTTTTACACTTTAACAGTCACCATCATCAATAGTTTGGAGATTGAAAGAAAAAGATAGTGTCGAACTATCAATTGAACAAGAAGCAACAATATGAACGTTTCATTAATATTCTTTAAATAAACAATGATTTTTCAAACGAACAGTTTAAGACTAGGAGAAAAAGAGTATAATAGGAAAATGTTTGAAAGGAAAGGAAGGGGAAAAATGAAAAAAAGGGCAAGTTTACTAGTCCTAGTTGCTTTGTTGTTCATATCTTTTCGTATGGTGTGGCCGTTTCAGCGGAAACATACATTCCTAAAGACCCTGGGAATATTTATAATGATCTAACTGGTAACTATGGCTTGTTAGGAATTGCTAGTCAATTCCACGTATTTGCTAAAAATAAGACAACTGTGAATGCACATACAGACGGAAATATAGCAACACATGAACTTGATGCAAAAAATAATTTTGGTACAGAGGTTCATGAAGGTTTATTGAACCAAGAAATAAATTATATACAAAAACTGATTCTTTCGCTAATTCTTCAGGCATACCTACAGGTGGCATAAGAATGAATAAATTTGTCGTTGGCAGTAACGTGGATGTAGCACTTCAAGATGGTCATCCTACAGTCAATGGATCCAGGCTTGATCACTTAACTCCAGATGATTTTTATAAAGATCGTGCTGGGCATGAATATATTGATTTCGAGCAGGAATTTGTTAAATTGAATGTAGCAGCAAATGATCTTGCAACCATCACTCCAGCTAAAACATATACTGCTGCAGATTTTCCAGACATGAACAATCGGACAATCGATTTAACTGGTTTATCAGATACCGGGTTTTTATTGGTAAATATCGATGCAGAAGTGTTAACGATGAATACGCCACTTCAAATCATCAATCCAAATGATCAAGTAGTTGTATTTAATGTCATCAACAGTTCTTCTGCATTGAACGTACAGTCACCAATCAAATACAATGATCGTTCAAATCATGAAACAGAAGATTTTTCGGATGCGAATATCTCTTGGAATTTTGGAAATGAGATGACTGATTTGACAATCAGTGCTCCTTTTCAAGGAACAATCCTTGCGCCTAATGCTACTATCCGCATTACTCAAAACCAAGACGGAACGATTATAGGGACAAATGTGATTTTAGATGCAGCTACCAATCGTTGGGATCCTAACGAAATATTTATCAGCGACAATGGTACAGATACGACAGACACAAGCGACAGCTCAGATTCATCTACCACTACAAGTGATAGCACGGACACGTCAGCTTCAAGTGACAGTACAGATACTACCTCTACCACAAGTGATAGTTCAGATTCAACTACCACTACAAGTGATAGTACCGATACATCAGCTTTGGTGTTAGTATCAAATCTTAGACAGCTTTTCGTAGCTT
>NZ_JAKZIW010000024.1:0-30042 GCF_031143325.1 Enterococcus sp. FR204
TTATATGAATTTTTTATTCTCGATTGATTAATATTTATTATATCCCCACACAATAAAAGACCGTGATATTTCTCACAGTCTTTTATCTACTCTATTGCTATTTGCTCTCTTAGCTAGTACTTTAAAAGCTAACTCATTGAGGTAGTGAAAACGAGAGGTGTATTCAGACAGAAATCCAAAATCCTCAACTGCTAGCTGTGGAATCGTAGTTTTGTGTTTCACGATATCCGCAAGCAGGTTCAAATCTGATAATAAGAATTCTTGGCTTATCAGCTGTCCGCCAATTCTTTCTAATGTATCCGGATGGTAGATCAGCTTTGCATTTACTGTTTTGTTTTCTTCATCGTATTGTGGAAATAGATCAAATTCTCCTGAACACGAACCGGTATTTTGTTCCAAGAATGGCGCTTCATCTTCTGTCAGCCCTACAGTTCCTAAAAAGTAGTCTATAATGACTGCTGCTGTTATCTTTTGTCTGAGGTCGTAAGCGGTTGGCTGACCACTCAAAGTTAGCGCTACTGCTCTTGCCATATGTACAGCTCGAGTAACTAAAGGTAAAAAGAGATGCCGTTTATTTTTGTCAAAACTGACTGGGACGATATCTCCAATCGCATAGATGTCCGGATCACTTGTCTGCAGATATTCATTGACTATCACAGTCTCATCCTCATACAAAGCCACTTTTTCTTTTAACAATGTCGTATTAGGACGAGTTTGGGCAGAAAAAATGACCATATCTGCCTTTATTGCTTGAGATAGAAGTTGTACGGATACTACTTTCTCTTCTGATTTTTTCCAATCGATCAAGAATTCATTTGGATAAAAATTGATTTGCTTAGTTTGCAGCTGATTTTGAAAACTGTTGATCATATCCTTATCGAAATATCTTGATAAAACATTCGGCATATAATCAACTAGATGAATAATGTATCCTTTATTTCTCAAAGCATCTGCTAATTCCAATCCAATATAACCAGCACCGAAGATCACTACTTCTTTTGCTTCTTTTAAAGCGGCAAGTACTTGCTTAGATTGCACTAGATTTTTATAGGTGTAGACATTTTCAGCTTCAATTTGTTTATACAAGGTGACAGGAGAGGAACCTGTTGCTACGATTAATTTATCATAGGTTATGGTCTCGTTTTTTCCTTCTTTGGATGCGAGGATGAGCTGATGTTTGTCTGGATCAAGTTCAGTTACTCTCCATTTGGTGATCAGTTTTGCCCCACTTTCTTGAAGAGTCCGCATGTTATGGGCAACTTCAGCTAAACTACGTATCTTTCCTTTTAAATAAAGGTTGATTCCATTTGAAACATAGCCTAGTCCATCTTTATGATCTTCATCGATCAGTAAAACTTCTGCTTTCGGTTGAAGTTTTCTTAGATTTAGGGCAGCTGTGATGCCTGCATGGGAAGCACCAATGATCACGATTTTCATGTTTTATTCATCCTTAAATTCAATTTTTCTAAATAACATTCTTTTAAAAATTGGTTCAAATAGGGGAAATCATAATTATATTCGTTGCTAGTGAATACAAAAACTTTAGCGGACTTCTGTGACGGGTACTCTTTCAATTGGCTAGTCAAAATGATATCATACTGCTTTTCTTTCTCGTATTCGACTAAATCATACTTGATCGTATTCAGCAATTGTTCCTGGATGATTTCTTTCACGATATCCGCCATTAGCCTTTCATAAGGAAGATCATAAGCAATTTGCAGACGTAATTCTAACTGCTTGATCAGCGTCCGCAAAATAGATGCATAGCGAGCAAATAATTCAAAGCGGGCATTTTCCTCGTCTACTTCAGTAAAATCAACAATAGCAAATGTTTGTCTGACCAATCTTTCACATAAAACCAGGAATTGTTTATCTTCTACTTCAGTTAACCGCTGTTTTAATCCTTCTTGGCCAAAAATATTCATCCATCCTCTAAAATAGGCAAAATGAGCGTGATTTTGCATCACTGTCAACGCAATCTTTTGCGAAATCTCTTCTGGAAAAACATAAAAAGAGAAATATTCTTCTATCGATTGTTTAAACGTTCGATTCAATTGAGCTACTACGTCGTCTTTGTATTTTTCGCTTATCAAAAACTCCTGGACATGCGAGTTATGTGTATCTAATGTAAAGTTACTGATCATGAAAAGATAAAAAACCAACGTTTCATTTTGATTCCAAGGAAAGGCATATTGAAAGAAGTAACGGGTCAAAAATGTATGGAGGTCCAATAAAAATTGTGTCGTTTGAAACAATCCAACAGGAAGATTGCTATAATCTGGTTTGGATTTTTTCGTACAGCGCATTCGCTTCTTCATAATGGAAAGCCATATTTAAAATTTCAATCGTCCTTCTTCTGTAATAGCAAAACTAAACTCTTTTTGCAGCAGATCTAAAAAAGTGTTTCCTGATAAATCACTGTATTCTTTTTTGTTTTCAAGATAAGGACGTCCAAACCAAAATAATTGGAAATAAAAATAACGAATTTGACTTTCTGGACCGGTCAGCCGCCCGCTTTTTATTTTCAGATGAAACTCATTTAAAGAATCATTTAATTCCTTCACTCTGCGAGACAAAGTAGCCGAACTGATATTAAGTTCCATGACAAGTTTCTGCCGATCAAATGAGCCATTTTCCAACAGATAAAGAAGTATCTGATATTTTGTAGAATAGCGCAAGTAGCAATGATAATAAACATCGACTGCTGCTATATTTCCATGTCTGATTAATAAAATATTCCCTTCTTGGATAACAATTTCCAATTGTTTGATATTTTCCAAGTTAGCTTGTAAATAAAACAGATCTTCTTTCAAGGTAGCCCGATCAACTGATAAGCGGGTAAGTACGTTATTAACGGAAATCTCTCCTTTTTCCTCTAATAAAAGTTGGAAAAGTTTGATTTGCCGTTGTTCATTTTTTTCAAGCAAACTGAAAAGTTCCAAGTCCACTCCTCCAAGCATTTCTGATTTTAACAGCAGAAGTTTCCTTCTCATCCTTGAAAAAGAGGATCTGTGACAGTTATCACAGATCCATACAAATTCTAATCACTTAGCTGGTTGGCCCAGCTGTCAGTTCCCATGTGACCATGCCTTGATACGTTGCGCCAGGTTGAGCATTCGTACTGCTATTTACCTCTAAGAGTAAACCATCGGTATCGGGAAAGTCAACGAGAACCTCTCCTTTAGCTGTTCCATCACTCTCATAAATCAACGTGTTTTGACCTTGCTGAATCAATTGCTTTGATCCAGAATGATTGAAGTATAATTTTGTTCCGCTTAATTCTTGACCTTGATTATTCTTAAATAAAGAAGTCAATGTCCCTGTCAGTTGCCAAGGAGACGTGCTTGGAAGCCGAGTATCCCGCACATCAAAAGAAAAACCGCCTTTTGCTTCATAATAACTTGTCTTCAACGGTTTGGGGAGATCGTTACCAAATGTAAAATCATCTGGTACATTAACTAATGTTAATTCTTGTTTGGGGACAAGAATTGTTTTAGCAGATGTTTGGACAACTGGGTTAGGAAGCTTAGCACCATCTGCTAATGTAATATTGCTGGAAAGTACAGCTGCCTTTGTCAGTATGCTGACGGATTGTACAGAAGTATCTACAGTATTTAATTGATAGTTGTAAGTAAGATGAATGGTATCTCCTATTTTGCTCAATAGATCTGCTGGGACAGAAACTCCTTGTTGAATGCCGGTATCTGCGATAGTTGTACCATTTAATTTTAAGGAACCATTGATATAAGTAGTATTTTCAGGAAGTGAGATCGTGATTTTTTTGTCGGTTATCGCATCCCCAGATTTTGTTAACGTGAATGTCACATTTTCTTGAATCGTATCTCCTGATAGAGCAGACAGGGGATCTCCTGTCTCAGGTTGTCTACTAAGGTTTTTTAGCTGACTATCTGCACTCACAGATGGAAAATTAGCCACTGTTATTTGAGGAAGAGTGGTGATTCCAGCTTGTTCAGACTGCCATTTGTACGCAAAAGACGGATACATGTTAGTAAGTACATCGTCCACCAAGCGATAATCAAAATAATATTGCCCTGAAGCCAATGCAGTTAGTGTAGAAGTAGCTGTATTTACACCCCCGTTATTTGATTGGATCGTTTGGAAAAGTTGATCTGTCCATCCTGTCGCTAATTTTTGGGTTCCTTTCGAATAAAGCCTGGAATGGATCGAACCCTTTTTTAGTTCAGTTGCTGACCAATTGGCCGTGACTTGGTACGATGCAGAAGAAAGGAGCTTTCCCCACTGACTATCGGCTGTTAAGTTTGTTGGTAAAACCGTTCCGTCTAGCTTGTACTGCTCCAATACCTTTAAAGCAACAGGAGAAAGCAATCCGCCTTGCGCATCTTTCCCACTGTACACGATATTGGCTGTCTGGTTCAATCCACTTGTGCTTGCTGGAGTATGAGTCAGTGTTGCTCCTTGTGTAACGTTTTTTCCTGTAAAATAGTTGACTACGCGATCAAAGCGACTAAATGGCAACTGATCAAAACGTCCTTCAGACAGCCCCATCGTCAATGTCCGACTATTGGTAGAGCCTGGAAGGTTCTGGTTATTTCCATCCACGTATTCTGTGGTATCAGCAAATGTATTATATTTTCCTGTTGAATCACTTGGTGAGATGTAACTATTCCACGTATTTATCTCTGCACTTGCAGAAAATGCATATACTCCTGGATTCAAGTTTCCGCCAGTTAATTTAGGATAAAATCTACCTGCAGCTGGAGCTAAAATCGAATTGAACATACGATCTTGGATAATATTATTCGAATCATAAAAATCAACAGAAAAAACGGCCTTTTTCGAAACAGAAGGCTGTAATCTGCCTTTTGTCAAAATTTTGTTTGGGCTCGTATCATATTTATCTCCGTTTTCTGTCATCTTCGCTACATTAGCTGTAATATCAAATTGAAGCGGGATATCGTCCACGTTGAATTCGCCTCGCGTAATAATAGCAATAATATCTGCTAATAGAGTATTAGTATCCCACGACCCCATCCCAAAACGCAAGGTATGGCTTCCTGCTGATAATAAACTTCCGCTAGTAACCTTGATGGGGGCACCGGCAATATACAAGTAGGCGTTGTTCCAGTCAATTGCTTTTAATACATCACTGCTTGATACATGTTCCGGCAAATTGATGATCGCCACAAACGCAAATCCTTGTGCAGTAATATTCACCAAATCAAGTACATTTGTTAGCTTCACATGGCTTTCCCAATGAAAACGGACCGTGCCACCTTTCCAAGGATCATTTGAACCATCGTTCAAATAAGTAGCAGTCAATTTAGGCAATTGGTTAGCCCCAGTTAGTTGGACAAGCTTCCCGCCATTGACTGCACTACGTCCACCATTTGGAGGTACGATATTTTCATACGTGTATGGATCATAAGAAATGGTAGGAGGCGTTGCTCCAACAGCTTCTGTCGAAGGTGAAAAGGTAAATATACTTAAAACAAAAAATGAAGTAAAAAAGAAGGAGCAAAAAAATGAAAATTTATTTTGTAGCAACATGTTCATCCTCCTTTTCCTTTCTTCTCCATAACAACAACCACGCAAGAAGCCATAATTCTATACCAATGATCAAATAAAGAAAACGGATCTTTTGTTCATTCGTCTCCGGGAATACGCCATGTTGATTAGATTCTTTATAAATCGGTGACTGTGTCTGCTGTTTTGATGCGCCATTGACTGAACCACTTGGATGCGGAACTGGACTTAGATCATAAAATGTAATCGTACCTGAACTTTTGGTATCTGCTTGGACTGGCTCTTGCCAGCTGAAGAACAGCAAACTTGCAATAATCCCTCCCAATAAGATCGATGTTTTCAACGAAATCACCTCATCATGTTGTTTCTCCTTTTTTCTTGTGGACCCACAAAAACAGCAAAATTAACAATAACACTAGAACTGCAGCAACCAATCCTGCATAAAGCCATGGGAAAGATTGTTCTTGTACTGCAAAAACGGAATTTTCATTTACTTTTTGTGCTTTTTCTTTTTCGATCGTAAAGTTTTGTGTAAATCGCCATTCATTACTGTCGCCTGATTTTGCTATGATTTCTGCGCGGTAATCGCCGGCTTTTGCTTTATCACCAGCTAAATCAAGATTCAAGTGAAAATTCGAATTTGGTGCAACTAAAAATGCATTAGACGTATTTTCAATATAAAGCTGATTTTCATAAAAGATCTTGCTCGTAAATATCAAATTGCTGATAATCCTAGGCTGAGGATTTTGGAAACGAAGCTGAACAGTTGGCTTTGCGTTGACCTCATCCAAATCTCCTGATAAAAGTTTCAGATCCGGTTCTATCGTCTCTTGACTTTCTTGTAAAACGACTGCGAGATTATAAGCAATACGATTTTTGATTTGTGCTCCTTCTGTAGCATTTTCTGTTTCAGCTTCTTCTTTAGGTGAAACATGAATACCCGCTAATACACGTCCCTTAAAGCTTTTTGCTGGGATTTTCACTTCTATAGGTACAGTTGTTTCTGCATGTGCTGATACATTGATTTCCTTTTTCGCAATGAGCAAAACGTCACGGACATCAAACGGCAATGTCTCATCTAACGTTGGTTTTTTTTGACTATAATCGATCGTTCCACCATCACTCGTTACCGCCGGATTGACAGAGACCTCAAATGTTCGTTCTTCATCTGAAGAATTGCTGATAATTACTTCTAGTATCTGATTTTGTTCCGGTGCCACTAATAAATCAAAATAACCGATTGCTTTATCTATTTGATTCTCTGGAAATACCGGTTTGATCCCAAAGTCTCCTGCTGAATCTTCTGCTTTACTGATTGACGGAAAAATGAAAAATAGACTTAAAATAGAAAAAAACGAAACAAACAGTCGTTTACTTTGATTCATTGTCCACCACATCCTTTCAACAACAACTGCGGTAAAAGATCCTTCACCTATAGTATTTTCACCGCAGTTTGTTGAATTTATTTCATACTCTATGCTACTGGGCCAGCCACGAGGTTCCAAGTCAAATCAGCCGTGAATGTTCCAGCTGCTGCTTTCGGCACTTTCAGTGTGATATTTGCTGGATCATAAACAGAAAGCCATGTTCCCAGACCTTGATCTTTTGCTGCTGTAAATATTGGTGTCGCTGCACTTGCTTTACTCAACCCAGTTACAGTTTGACTAGTTGGTCCAGTGGATTCGTTATCTGACGTACTTTTAACAGTGGATGTTCCAAAATCTAATTCAGCGCCTTGCAAAACTTGTGAACCGTTTACAAAATCTGAAACCGAAACTGTCACGTTCCACCCTTGTGCTTGGCCATCTGCACCTACACCACGACGATCTGATACTTGAAGATAAGGTGTATCGTTTTTTGAAGCGTCTACTTGATACGTTTTTGTTCCGCTTTCAATCTCGTGTGTACCAAATGGCAATCCGGGAACTACATCCAGTGTTAAAGGACCTGTCTGGCCAGTTGCTGGATTTTCCGGATCTGCTGGCTCTACTGGTTTTGAAGGATCAGTAGGGTTAAGAGGCTCCACGGTATTTGTTGGTTCAGTAAAGGTAATATCTCCTTTTGAAGTCGCTTGACCCTCAGCAAAAGCTGGTGTTGCCAAGCCGCCTAGAAGAAGTATTGAAAGTAATAATATCCCAATCATGTTCTTTTTCATAATAAATCACTCCTTTTTCTTAGTGACCTAAGTATAGTAGAGACAGTATGCAAAAAATCCTCATGAATTCATCCGTTTACTTGAAATTATGACCCTTTTTGTATAAAAAAGAAAAAAACAATAAAATCGTTTACATGAATATTCTTCCTTTTTTATTAAGTATGAAAAAATATTTCAATTTTATTTTTTCGTTTCAAATTATTCTATTAGTGACATCCTTGAACTATAAAAATAGGAGTACGGCATCATCTGCCGCACTCCTATTTGTTTTCGTCATTTGTTTCTTAAATAAAACGATTCTCACGCAATTTTATTTTTTTGATATCTTCTACTGTTTGTGTTCCAGCTAATTGCATGACCATTTCCAATTCTGTTTTAAAGAAATCAAACACTTGATGGACTCCTGTACTTCCTCCTAAAGACAATCCATAAATAACGGGTCTGCCAATAGCAACAAGATCGGCACCTGATGCGATTGCTTTGAAAACATGTTGTCCACGTCGTACACCGCTGTCAAACACGATTGGTACACGTTTATCTACTGCTTCTGCCACATATTGCAACGAATCAAACGCAGCAGGCCCACCATCTAATTGACGGCCACCATGATTAGATACCCAAATTCCACCAGCACCAGATTCTAATGATCGATAGACATCTTCTTCTGATTGAACACCTTTCACGTAGACTGGCAAATCAGAATGAGCAGCGATAAATTCTACATCTTTTGGACTAAGTTTTTGTTTGGAAGATTTATATACAGCATCCATCGTTTGGCCTACTCCTGATTGATAAGCCTGAACGATCGGCATTGGCAGCGGGAAGGTAAACCCATTTCTGCGGTCTGTTTCACGGTTTCCGCCAACTGTTGCATCCGCTGTCAATACGATTGCTTTTGCTCCATTACGCTTGGCCACTTCAAGAATATCCAAATTGATTCCATTATCTTTGCTCATATAAAATTGAAACCATTGCGGTGCTTTCTCCCCGCCTGCTTCTCTTATCTCTTCTAAAGTACAAGAAGCGTAAGAACTTGCTGTATAGATCGTCCCAAAATCTGCTACACCTTTTGCAGAAGCTTTCTCCGCCTTCACATGAGCTAATCCATGAGCAGCAACTGGTGCCATGATGATTGGTGCAGTCAGCGTTTCTTCATCAAAATGTGTAGTTGTATCGGGTAATTCTACATCTCTTAATACATGAGGAATAATCAAACGATGATTGAATGCCCGTTCATTTTCTTGATAAGTAAATAAGTCGCCAGCACCACTGCTGATGTAACCATAACCACCAGCTGGGATTACTTGTGAAGCCGCGATTTCTAAATCTTCCATATTGATAAAATCTACTATTCCTTCATTTGTACCTGCTTGATATGTTTTTTCCATCTCAATGCCTTCTCTCTATAAAAATTGAATGACAAACAATATGATAGCGTTTACATTTTTTATATTACTCTTCGACATTGATACAGGCAAATAATCTGTTTACATTTCAGCCATTCCAGATGTCACTACTATGGAAGAAATGATTATAATAAAAATAGATAAAAAGCCGATGGGACTTTGACAAAAGTCGTGTCAAAGTCCCTTTTTTTGAATAAACAGTGTTCAAAAGCCAGTTTCTCGGTATTAAGTCAAATTTATGCAAAAATGTGGAAAGCCATTTTCACAAAATTTTTCTTACTACTCGAAACTAAGCGACTTTTTCACAACCTCTCGATAAAACGGTGTTCCTTTTTCATCAACATTTTTACGAAATACTGTGGAAGACTATTGAAATAAGTGTGGATTGTTTCTTTGTGTTTCAATCGTTTCTTGCCATTCTTCATTTAATTTTGGATTACCGTTTTCTTCCTTGAACTCATAAGGTCCTAATTCAAAAAGCCCAGTCAGTATTTGATTCACGATTTCATATAGTTCAGTGTGATCAGACACATGATTCTTGAAGATCATCTCATTATCACCACGTTTGAACCTCACATTCGGGCTCTCATGATGAACCTCTATGCATTTTTCTCCTTTTTTTAACTGACGGACTTCTGAAAACATCTCATAAATATCTTCTCCAGTAAAACCTTCAGCAAGCGCCAGACTGTCCACAAGACCGCCTACTGTCAGTTCAGAGATTATTGCTTGATTGGAATCTAATTTTAATGTATAGCTTGTCGCTTCTACTACGCCACATGCATTGCAACCGCCTTCTGATAGTTCGCTTTTTCTGATCAATTGAACTTCTTGCATTTTCTGTTCCTCCTCTTAATTTTCTACTTATGTATTTTTATCACCTGACATAGGTGACTCCTATCAACGCTATCATGTGCTTTTTTCCTCAGAAATCCTATTTATCCATTCCATCTATCCCTTATTCTTCTACTTTTCTTTCTCTAGCATATAAGAGATACGCATAGTATTCAAGCAAGGATTGTCGATATAAAAAGAACAAATACTGCTATTTTGATTTCTTTTGGCTATATTACATATAAATAAAATTTATCATACCTGCTCTTTTTGACTATATCATCATCTGACTTCTATACTTCGTTTGTATTAAAACTTAGGAGGAATCATTCATGCTTACAGGGTTAAACTTATTAAATAATCCTTTTCTAAATAAAGGAACAGCTTTTACAAAAGAAGAACGGGCAAAATATGGAATCACTGGTATGCTTCCAAGTACTGTCCAAACACTGGAACAACAATCTGTTCAAGCTTATGGTCAATACTTAAGCAAACAAACAGATTTGGAAAAACGTATCTTCTTAATGAATCTATTCAATACGAATCGGACATTGTTTTATAAATTGATGGGCGAACATTTAGTTGAATTCATGCCTGTCGTTTATGATCCTGTCGTTGCGGATTCAATCGAACAATACAACGAAATTTTCTTGAAACCGCAAGATGCTGCATTTCTTTCAATCGACGAACCAGAAAACATCAAAGCAAGTTTGAAGAACGCGGCAGATGGACGAGACATTCGTTTGATTGTTGTGACTGATGCAGAAGGAATCTTAGGTATGGGCGACTGGGGTGTGAACGGTGTTGACATCGCTATCGGCAAATTGATGGTCTATACTGCTGCTGCTGGTATTAATCCAGCACAAGTTTTGCCTGTATCGATCGACGCTGGTACTAATAATGAAGAATTATTGAATAATCCCTTATACTTAGGCAATCGTCATGCTCGTGTAGAAGGCGAAACTTACTATGAATTCATCGATCAATTCGTTCAATCAGCTACCGAATTATTCCCAGAATTGTTATTGCATTGGGAAGATTTTGGACGAGGAAATGCTGCAGCGATCTTAGAAAAATACGAAGATCAAATCACTACTTTCAACGACGATATCCAAGGTACAGGAATTGTTGTCCTAGCAGGTGTATTAGGCGGATTGAATATATCCGGTGAACAATTGAAAGATCAAATAATTTTGACATTTGGTGCTGGTACTGCTGGTGTGGGTATCGCAAACATCCTTTTAGATGAGATGATCCGTCAAGGTGTACCTGAAGAAGAAGCACGCCAACATTTCTATCAAGTAGATAAACAAGGTTTATTGTTTGAAGATACAGAAGGATTGACTCCTGGTCAAATCCCATTCGCTCGCAAACGCTCAGAATTCACTAATGCTGATGAATTGACAAACTTAGAAGCAGTTGTAAAAGCGATCCATCCGACAATCATGATTGGTACTTCTACCCAACCTGGAGCATTCACTGAAGAAATCGTGAAAGAAATGGCTGCTCATACACCACGTCCGATCATCATGCCTTTGTCTAATCCAACAAAATTGGCAGAGGCAAAAGCAAAAGATTTAATAGAATGGACGGACGGAAAAGCATTAGTTGGAACAGGTATCCCTGCTGCTGATGTTGAATATAATGGTGTAACTTACCAAATCGGTCAAGCAAATAATGCTTTGATGTACCCAGGTTTAGGACTTGGTTTGATTGCTTCAACAGCTACACGAGTAAATGCTGAAATCATTTCTCAAGCTAGTCGAGCATTAGGCGGAATCGTTGATGTAACAAAACCAGGAGCAGCTATCTTGCCTCCAGTAGCAAAAATCACTGAATTTTCTCAAACGATTGCTGAAACTGTCGCAAAATCAGTTGTCGCACAAAACTTGAATCGTGAAGAAATCACGGATATCAAAGAAGCAGTTGAATCTGCTAAATGGGTTCCTGAATATAAATCTTTAGAAGATTAAGATCGTTATAGTAAAAGAACATACAGAAACTTTGTATGACGTCTAAAAAGAAAAAAGCGACTGCGGCAAAACAGCGGCCAGCCAACTCCTGCTCTTTTGCCGCTTTTCTTTGGCTTTTTTCATACGATACAGAATAAGAAAGGATCTGTAAAAATGGCACAAAAAAAAACAACTGCAACTGCAGTTGAGGAAAAGAAAAAAGAAGGTTTTTGGTCCACAAAAATCACCGGCGTAAGTTTGCCACTTTATTTGATCATGGTCCTTGTCCTGATCATTGCAATGGCTTTAGGGAAATTACCGACGAATATGATTGGACCAATCGCAGTTTTGGTTATTTTCGGTAATTTATTTCATTTTATCGGGACAAAAATCCCTATCGTCAAAAGTTATTTGGGTGGTGGTTCCGTTTTTGCGATCTTCGCTTCTGCTGCGATTGCTACATTTGGGATCTTACCTGAATATGTAGTGAAATCCACAGAAAACTTTGTCAGCAATATGGGCTTTTTGGACTTTTATATTGCTGCCTTGATTACTGGTAGCATCCTTGGTATGAACCGTAATCTATTGATGAAAGCTTCTGTTCGTTTTATTCCCGTTGCACTTATTTCAATGGTCGTCTCCTTTTTTGCCGTAGGACTCGTGGGCATGCTTATCGGAAATGGTTTTGCAAATTCCGTTTTATACATCTCATTACCTGCGATGGCTGGTGGTGTTGGAGCCGGAGCCGTTCCTTTATCAACGATTTATGCAAATGTTTTAGGTACGGATGCTTCTTCTATCATTTCCCGCCTGATTCCTGCTACAGCAATGACAAATGTCTTAGCTATCATCGGTGCAGCATTAGTTGCTCGTGCTGGACAATCAATGCCAAAATTCAACGGCAATGGTAAATTAATGGAAAAAGGCGATCTTGGCGATGGAAAACCTCGAACTGTGAAACCTTCCATTCCACAGTTAGGTGTTGGTTTGATGGTATCATTGACTTTCTTCATCTTAGGACAAATTGGTAACTATTTTGTTCCTAAAGTCCATGCATACGCATTTATGATTATTATCGTTGTCATCTGTAAAATCGCCAACCTATTACCAGAATATTATGAAGATGCAGCTATCATGTTCAATAACTTGATTGTCAAAAACTTGACAGCAGCTGTTCTTGCCGGTATCGGTATTGCGTTGTTGAATCTGAATGTATTAGCTTCTGCTTTGACATGGCAATTTGTTGTCTTATGTCTGACAAGTGTTATCGCGATTTCAGTTGTTTCAGGATTTGTCGGTCGTTTGTTTGGTTTATATCCAATCGAATCAACTATTACTGCTGGCTTATGCAACAACTCGATGGGCGGAACAGGAAATGTAGCTGTCTTATCTGCAGCTAATCGGATGGAACTTATTGCTTTTGCTCAAATGGGCAATCGGCTTGGTGGTGCCATCGTTTTGATCATCTCTGGTTTCTTGATGCAATTACTTTCTTAGTCAAAAAAACAAAAATACCTGATCATCAAGTATCGGCTTGATGATCGGGTATTTTTGTGATAAAGATTTACAGGATTTTCAAAAATCTTTTTTGCATTTTATCGGAATGATAACCGATGTGTTCATAAAATTGGTGTGCTTCTACTCTGTATTCTGCAGAATTAAGCCTTATTGCCGTTATTCCTCGTTTTTTCGCTTCTTCTTCTACGCCAGTCATCAAAGCCTTTCCGATTCCTCTTTTTTCAGCATATTTAGACACAGCAAGTGCCATAATATTGAACATTGGATCGCTAAAAATCGATTCATAGGACTCCGCTTGTACATAGCCAGCTGCTTTTTTAGAAGTAGGATCTTCATAAACCAAGAAAAAATTTTTCTCTGGCTCCTTCAGCAGTTTCTTCATTTGTCTCACCGTAACGGTTAATGGTATACCATACCCTAATTGATCCGCATTGATTTCACGTAGTGCTTCTGCATCTTCTAAACGCATTTCCCGTAACATCCAAATCACCAGCCAATTTCTGATTTTTTAAAATGAATTTTTTTATCATAGTATACTTTTTCCATTTAAAACAATATGTTTCAGTGATTTTGACTTGCGTTAGTCTAGATTATTTTAATGTTTGCAAGATGACAAAGGCATTGTAACAATTGATCAAAAGAACCATGATGACAATCGCTTGAAAAATAAAGGTCACTTTTTTTGGAGACAAAATCCTGCTAAATTTTGCTCCCCACAAACCTCCAATAACAGCAGCGGGGATAATATAAAACAACATAGATAAATCAAAGCGCATAAAGCCACTTGTTAAAGCAATCGTTACTAATTTAGCCAGTTGAGAAAAGAAAATCGTAGATAGAGAATACAGCGTTGCTTCTTTTATTGGCAAGGCAAACATCAGCATCAGCAATGAAACATTGATGGGTCCACCACCGATACCTAAAAAGCTAGCTAAAAAGCCCAAGATCACCCCACATATAAGATACCAAATCCATGACGTTAGATGAAATTTTGGCTGATGATGCTTGGTGTAGAAGAACGCAAAAACCAAGGTCAATACCGTCAAGAAAATTTGGATCAGCTGCACATGCTTTTCATTTTCAAACAACTTTAAAAAAACTTCGAATACAATGTTACCGGCTATTCCTCCAACTACAGCTCCACCAGATACCCAACCGACAATCTGCCAATTCAGCGATTTCCCACTTGATACTTGTCGCACTGTCGAAACAATAGACATCGTGAATACCGCAACCGTTGAGTAAAAAGAAATACCTGCAATAGAATGGGCACCGATAAGATCAAGAATCGGTTTGATCAACACGCCTCCGCCCATGCCGGAAATAGCGCCAACTGTATTTGCCAGAACGATCACCACAAAATAAATCAGACCAATCATATCATCTTGTATATCCTTTCTCTTATTTATATCTTTTAGCGATTTTTACTCTTTGCTTATATTATACAGTAAAAGAAACGAACGAGGCTTCGAAAGCTTTTCTACTTTTTAAGGAAATGTAGTGCTAAACAAAAAAACCGGGCTCTCCTTTTCAGAGAGTCCAGCTTTCTTGCACCATATCAATTCTTTTGTTCTATTCTTCTTCTTCCGCCATGAATGTATTGAATACTTCTTCGATCATATCCCATTCTGCGTCTGTTTCGATTTGTTCTAACTCGCCTTCTGTTCCATCTTCGTTTTCGATGTATGCATAAGCTTGTAATTCTACATCTTCATCTTCTGAAACACCAGCAGGATATAAAAGAACATAGTTACGTCCAAATTCTTCTTGTCCGTCAACTGTTAGTAGGATTTCATATAATGTTTCATTTCCTTGGTCATCCACCAATGTGATGTGTTCGTGTCCTTCATGGTCGTGGGAATGGTTATGTTCTGTCATAAGATTACCTCTTTTCTTTTATTATTAAAATAATTGCTTACCTGAGCCGTCTAAATAATTTTGTAAGATCATCACAGCTGCTAATTTATCGATGACTTTTTTTCGTTTGGCTCTTGAAGTATTTGCCTGCTCTACTAGCATACGTTCTGCCTGAACAGTGGTTAATCGTTCATCTTGATAATCAACTGGCAAGGAGAATAGTTCTTTGATCTTTTCTCCGTATGACATGGAAGCTTCTGCCCTTGGTCCGATGGAATTGTTCATATTTTTAGGTAATCCAACTACAAACCGGTCTACTTCATATTGTGCTACTAATTCCTTCAACCGATCAAAGCCAAACTCTTCTTCTGCTTCATTGATCCGAATGATCTCTACTCCTTGAGCTGTCCAGCCAAAGGGGTCACTGATAGCAACACCTACTGTCTTAGAACCGACATCCAAGCCCATTACTCTCATAAATTCACTCCATGATTTGAGAGGTAGTCCTTGACAATTACTTCCATGATCTCATCGCGTTCGTGACGGCGAATCAAATTTCGAGCATCACGATAACGAGGAATGTAGGCCGGGTCTCCAGAAAGCAAGTAGCCGACAATCTGATTGATTGGATTGTAGCCTTTTTCTTCCAAAGCCCGATAAACAATCGCTAATGTTTCGCTCACTTCTTTTTTGCGACTATCGTCAAAACCAAAACGTACGGTTTCATCTGTAAAACCCATGATTCTACACCTCTTTCCCGCAAGGTAATTCCAGCTTACCTTCTACAACCTTATTTTACTCGAAGAAAGGGAAAACTACAAACAAATATTCCAAACTTCCGAATAAATTAAGAAACACTATTTGTATGTTTTTTTCCTTTTTTCTGTAGCTTTATCAAAAGTACTCTTTTCATAAAGTATACGCTATATTTCTTTGAATGTATGTTTTTACACAATTTTTTCATAATATTCATAAAAAATTCGAATAGCTGCTACTAATTTTTTGTTTTTGTTGCTTGTCCTGTCTCATAATTGATCGTGTAGCCATCTTGAACATTGTAGATAAAGACATTAAATTCAATTTTTTTGTCTTCAATGCTTTCTGCTTCCAATTGCACTCCCCTGGCTACCAGTTCATCCCCCTCAAAATGAGGAGTGACACGGTAGCGTACATGATGATTTGTTTCTTTGATATATGCCGCAATATCATTTTCGTGAGCAAGCATGTATGGAGCATTCAACGAACGTGTCCCTGTCATCAAGTTTTTAATGTTGTTATTTTGACCAGTCAGCTGGAAGCCAATTAAATGGCTGCGATTATATAACCATTGCCCGTCACTTAATTTCTTTTGTTTCCAACCTGTCGGGTCAATATACAAAGGCTCTCTCTTTTCAGTAGGGAACAAATCTTTTCCAAGCATAGCATTGGCTTGTCCTACTCTGTTCAATTTATCAATATTTGAATAGCTTTCCCATGTTCCTTTGGAAAGGCTAAGATCCTCTTTTGTAAATTCCGGCTGATTCCCATTGATTTCTATTTCTTGATGTTTTCCATCATATTCTGGCACATCCGCTACTTGAGAAGCTTGTGGTGTGGAATCAAAAATAGTTGTAATCTGCTGAAAAATATCTGAATCTTTTTGTGTGGTGGAAACACCGAATGCCCCTGCAATCACAGCAGCGACGATCCCCACGATCGCCTTGGTTGTTTTTTTGCTCATTTCTTTACTCCTTTACTAACAGCTCCCTAAATCTTAACATATGTTCCCCTATAAATAAATACTGGAAAGAAATAGAAACAGCAAAAAAATAAAACCAATTTTAAGATGGTTTAAAAATACAAAAAAGAGACGGATTCCTCGTCTCTAATCAGTCACAACTCTATCTGTAAGGTATTTATTATTATTCAAAAATTTTCTTCATACTCAAGACAATACACTGATTTCAAAACCGCTTGGTAAACGGTGCGCAAAAGCTTGCATCTGCGGTAATAAGTCCATCCAAGTAAAAATTGTTTTTGCTTGGCTGTTCTTATTACTTGTTGCAGAGCAGCTTTTTCACAACCTATTTTAAGCGGGTGACGGGAATCGAACCCGCGACATCAGCTTGGGAAGCTGGGATTTTACCACTAAACTACACCCGCAATACAAAAACAGTATACGCCTCTTTTATTCCTTCCTCAAGTTTTTTTATTCTTTACGCTTCTGGTATGTTTTGTAGTAAAATAAAACTAATCAATCAATTATTGGAGAAGATGCTATGACGGGAAAAGAATTAGATCTGTTGCTGGACACTTGTTTACTCGCTGGGAAAATCATGATGGAAAGCAATGCGGAGATGTATCGGGTAGAAGATACGATGAGTCGAATTGCTTTAGCTTCTGGAAATTTCCGTTTGGTCAGCTATGTCACTCAAACCGGTCTCTTTATTGGTCTTGATCGTACCTCGACTATCCGAATGGAACAAATTACCAACCGTTCGATTAATTTAGAAAAAGTAGTAAAAGTAAATGATCTTTCACGTAAATATGTTGCTTCAGAGCTAACATTAGAAGAACTTTACTGCGAACTGCAAGCAATCGACCGAGACCGTTCTTTCTTTCCTGTCTGGTTGCAAATCGTTAGCGCGGCAGTGATCAGTGGAACGATTATGGTGTTATTTGGCGGAAAGATGACCGATTTACCTGTGACTTTAGTCATTGGAGGATTGGGATACGCAGCTTATCTATATAGTTTGAAATTTTTTAGAATCAAATTTTTATCGGAATTTTTATCTTCTTTATTGATTGGCATAGCCGCTATCTACAGCGTACGTTTTGGCTTAGGAAGCAATCAGGATCTAATCATTATCGGATGTGTGATGCCTTTAGTTCCTGGGGTTCAAATTACGAACGCTATCCGTGATTTGCTAGCTGGCCATTATGTCTCAGGAGTTTCTCGCGGAACAGAAGCGATGATGACTGCTACGATGATCGGTTTTGCGATTGCTTTTATTTTCCAGCTTTTTTATTAGGAAAGGAATACAAGTATGGGGACGATATTTATTCAGTTTTCTTTTAGTTTTTTAGCGACTGCGGCATTTGCCGTTATTACAAATGTACCTAGGCGTTCATTGATTTGTTGTGGTCTTTCTGGTGCTTTTGGCTGGATGATCTACTGGATCTGTGTTCAAATAGGCGGATCCGCTGCTTTTGGTTCATTGCTTGGTTCTTTAGGAGTAGCATTCATCAGCGATCTTTTCTCTAAACGTTTGAAAATGCCCGTAACGATTTTCAATATTCCCGGGATGGTTCCTCTAGTCCCTGGTGGTTTAGCTTATCAAGCGGTTCGAAATCTCGTTACTGAATCCTATCGAGAAGCGGCTCATTATGCGGTCCAAGCAATTATGATTGCTGGAGCAATCGCTTTAGGTCTTGTATTATCAGAAGTCTTTAACCATAACATCCGTAATTTCAAAGTAAAGCGTGATGCCATCATGTTGAAACGAAAAAAACGGCTTTTTAAATAAACGAAGTGTAACAAAGAAAAAGTTGTGAAAGAGACGTTCAGCCTTGAGCGATGACAAAATCTCTCACAAACATTGCAACAAGTAACCGCAGGAGCAATAAGAAGTAATTTTGAGTATTAAAAAAAGTTTTGTAAAAATAGCTTCTCACACTTTTACATAAAATTGACTTAATACTGAGAAACTGACTTTTGAACACCCTCTATCTGTAAAAAAGGGGCTGCGACATTGATTTTTGTCACGGCCCCTCTTCTTTATTCAAATTTTTTCCAAAACGTTCGTTGATAATAAACGATCCATAGAGCGGAAAGTATTAGAACTAAACCGATCACAGGAATATTCACTAACCAAAATGGATAAAACAAAGCCAACATTCCGTATAAGACGATAAGAATAATACTGATGATCAATGAACCCATCATAGTTGCGACTAAACCCAAACTTCCTGAACCTCTGTTAAATAATTGGTTAATATTGGTCCAGTTCAGTAGCAGCAACCGATAATCTCTAGCGAAATAACGTAGTGACAATAAGTAGCAGCCGAATAAAGAACCAAATAGCAAGCTAGGGATAAAAAACAAAGGCAGCCGAAAAGACAGTCCGCTTAATAATGCGATCCCACCAGTTAAAAAACTCTGCAATATCCATCCGAATCTGAACTTTTCTTTTAAATATTGGTTCATAGAGATTGGCAAAGAACGGATAAACAGAAAATTTTCTTGATCCAAAGAAATAAGATTACTGATAAAAGAAGTCTGATTAACTGTTAAGAAAGCCAATGCGATCCCTACCAGGAAAACAACACCGATTAACTTATTATCTAAATCAGTTAATTTTATTTCGCCTCCTAGGGCAAAAGCAAGAATAAAAATGATTGGAGTTAACAAGGAAGAAGAAAGAACTTGCATAATCAAATTAGGTTCTTTTACTAATTGAGCATTGTAACTAAATAAAAGCTGATGCACATTTTGGTTCTTTTTATGGGTTCTTTTTATTTTGAACTCACTGTTTGAATCAGTCAGTTGCTCTGTAAGCTTTGGTACTATCAGCTGTTTTACAGCAAGGAAAAATCCCAGAGCCGTGATAGCTAGTATTCCCCAACCCAATAAACCTTGTTGAGAAAGTGGCTGACTGGCAGCATCATAGAATGGCAATAATATCGAAATCGGATGCCGATCTGTTAACTCATTTTCAATAGTCCCCGTTTGATGATTCATCCACATGATTCCAGCAAATGCGATCAGCATCGAGCTTCCAAGCAAGATACTAGACACTGTTTTTCTATGTTTTTTAAACACTGCTGTTCGAGCCAAACCAAAAACAATTAAACTAGCCAGACAAAAAAGAATAATCAAAAATAGAGAAAACAAAAGGATCGAGATAATGATAGTAAGAAAAATCACTAGATCAGCTCGCCATCCGGTTAAAATAAACATGACTAGAAGCGGAAAAACAAAAGGAATGATGGTCAAAGCAACTACCAAAATCTTTGCTGAAAAAACCTGTCCTTGTCCAAAAGGCAGAGGCAAAAATACTTGCAGGTCATTTCCTTCAAAAAAGATATTATAAATGACTGATATACTTTGAGTTAAACCTAACATACCAAAAAGTGCCACGTAATAAGTAAAGAAACCTGGCAATTTAACAAAGTTCATAGCAAACATAGCAAATCCGTAAATCAGTAAAAAAATCAGCCCTGAAAAAAGATTTTGAGACAAAAGATAGATAGTTAATCGCTTTCCCTTTTTTCCTTTCTCTCTTGCTTTATTCGTGAGCTGTGGATTAACATATAAAAGATTAACTCGAATTAATTCTAATAATTGTCGCTTATACATACGGTCCATCTCCTGTCGCTTGCCTTCCAGCCATTTTCAAATAAATCTTTTCTAGCGTTTCATCAGGTGAGCCATTCAATAATTCACTAACTGCCCCCTGATAAATCAATTCACCTTTCTTCAAAATAGCCAGTTTATCGCATAACTGTTGTGCGGTATCCAATACATGTGTAGAAAAAATGACTGTTTTTCCTTTTGCGGCATGAGCCTTCATCATTTCTTTCAAATCAAATGCTGCTTGAGGATCAAGTCCTTGCAAAGGTTCATCCAATACCCAAATATCTGGATCTGGCAGCAACGTGCCGATCAAAATCGTTTTTTGACGCATCCCATGTGAAAAACTTGCGATTGTTTCATTTTGATGACTATACATATCAAAAAGCGCTGTCAATTCTGCTAAACGCTTTTCTTTTTTTTGTGTGTCTAATTCATAGGCAGCTGAAATCAAGTCCCAATATTCTCCAGCCGTCAATTGTAAAAAAATATCTGGGGAATCAGGCACATAACCGATTTTTTGTTTGATACTCAAGCGATTTTCCGTCAATTTCATTCCATCTACTAAAATCGTTCCCGATGATGGTTCAATAATACTAACTAAACTTTTAATCGTAGTTGATTTTCCGGCACCATTATGTCCTAAAAATCCAAAAATTTCCCCTTGTCTTATCGAGAGAGACAAGTCTTTTAATGCTTGTTTTTTCCCGTAACTTTTACTTACATTGATGAATTCAATCATTTCTGTACTCCTTTTGTTTGTTATTACTTTTTATTGTACCCTTCGTTATTGGTGGAGTAAATGTCAAAAAGAGTGCATAACAAAAAAGGATAGAAACGACTAGGCTGCTACTTGGGTTGTCTCTTCTACAGGAAAACACTCTTCTAACAGGTAAGATATGAGTCTTTGTTTTCTTTAAAATGATTCATTTTCTATCTTTTCTTGCATAAAATTCTTTAGTTTATCAATACTTCTCTTTCCCATCTCTAGTTGTTCTCCATTTGCAAATGTTACTATTTCGTTTACTCTGCTAATAGATGTAATGTTTTCAGTATTAATGATATAAGCTTTTAAATCTTTACATAAATACTCATATTCGAGTGATTTTTTATATTTTTTAATTGTGCCGTTTACGAGAATCTCTTCATCTTTCAATACTAGGCCTATTTTATTTTTATAACCTGGCATGCTCATTAGATAAAGGATTTCATCGTAATGGATATAGTGATCGCTATTACCATAACGGACAGTTGTCCACCTTTTTTTCGTAGCATGTTGAACAGGATAGTTTTCTTTTTCTTTCAATAAGTAACTTTGGATGCTTTTTTTATTTTTTTCATAAGTGAATTCTTTTATCAAATAACCACTAGGCGTAATCTTTCGATTAATAACAGTTATTGCTTTATTCGGATGAGATGTTAGATAAACAATTTTACACTTTTCATTCTTTTCTCTAAGCATTTCGCCTAGTTCGATACCGCTATAATAGGCGTTCAAATCGATGTCTAGGAAAAAAATATCTGAGGAATAGATTTCATTATTTTTAATGAATTCAACAAATTGTATAACGTTCAATCCCTGAACGATCTCAAATTTCCAAGGACTTAATAAAATTCTGGATTCTTCCAAAATTTCTACTAGCATTTTTTCAAAAACCAAACTATCATCCAAAATAAATATACGCGTTACCATAAAAAGTACCTCCACTCGATATTTTACTATCAAAATCATTTCATACAACTTTTCAACATACATGTTAGGAATAAATTGTAATTCTCTTCACAATCTTTTCCAACACCTTTGAAACCGATATCAAATACTTTCAGGATGCTGCTTCTAAAATAAATATCAAACAAATGAATACATCATGCAAAAAAAGCCAGACAACCGACGTCCTTGCGTGTCAGCTGTCTGAGCTATGTTTATTTATTTTGTTCTTTTAAAAAGAACGATACACATACTGATTTTTCGGAGCAGAGACTTTCTCAGCGTTTGTAACAACTACAGATGGGATTTCACGCTTGAATGGTTGATAATAGTCTGATTGGATGGTTCCTTCTATTTTATACCATTCATCATTTTTAACCGTTACTCCTTCCGGCATATGTGTCAACAAACCAAAGACTCCTGAATCTGCCACACAATGGATAATGCCGAATCGGAACAAGAAAATATCTGTATTGCTATCGTTCGGTGTTTGGTAAACAAATCCTTCATAGCTGATTTTTTTGCCAATGAATTCGCTAGGGTAATTATAAATTAGCTCCATAACTTCTAAATAGTTTTCATCTGTGATCTTGATAGTTTGCTTATACCCATACTTTTCTTTCAACTCATTCATTTGGTCTAAGTAGTCTGATTTGTTGAAATAAATACTGGTATCCGGCTTTAAGTATTGTGTCTGCATCTCCGGATCCCCTACTGATTCTTTACTTACTGGGAAATTAAATCCTTTGGCTTCTACGATCGTAGTGTCGAGACCAACTGTTGGAAACAACGTCCCCACGATTACTGGCAAAGCTAGCAGTACATAAGCGATTCCACGTTGATAAGGTTTTGACAACCCATGGTCATGATCATGCTCGTGTGCCTTTTCCTCTGCTTTTCCGTTTTTGACCCACAAATACAGCTGAACTAAAGCCAAAAGAGCAGATAAAATCATTGAAAGAATAGCTAAGTAGCGATAATGGACATTGATATATTGATCGAGTTTGCCAGAAACTTGCAAGTACATCATCAATTCGAAATACCCAGATAAAATCAAAAACCGCAGCATATTTTTCCTCCTAAATAAATAATGTGAATCCAATAACGCTAAGGGCAATCAGTCCGATCAGCGATAAAATAAAGCGTCCTGTAAAATATCGTTTCATCATCAGTAGATTTTTGATATCGACCATTGGGCCAAAGACCAAAAAGGCAGCTACAGGTGCTGTGCCGAACAGACTTAACAAAGAAGATCCTATAAACGCATCTGCTTCTGAGCAAAGAGACATCGTAAAGGCCAATAACAGCATGATGATAATGGCTAAAATCTTTGTTGAGCCGAGCGTTAGCATAATTCTAGTTGGTAAATAAGTCTGCATCGCAGCTGCGATTAATCCGCCAATAATCAAATAACGACCTGTATCAAAAAATTCGTCGATTGAATGTGTCAACACATGCCCAGTTTGATGGATCAGCTGATTTTTTGGTTCATTCTTCTCACTTTGTTCTTCTTCATGGACATGATGATGGTGATTTTCTGCTACTTTAGACGTGATTTTTTCTTTCAATACAGCGTCTTTTTGAAAATAGGCAAGCCAGACACCAATCACAAGGGCAACAAAAAAGCTGCCTATCACCCGCCAGCTTGCCATCTGCCAAGAATTGCCAAATGCGATAAAAGTGGAAAAAATCACGATTGGATTGATGATCGGAGCAGTCAGCATAAAAGCAAACGCTGTGTGAACTGGTACGCCTTTTTTAACAAATTGATGAACGATCGGTACGATGCCGCATTCACATGAAGGAAAGAAAAATCCTAAGATCGAACCAGTAAAAATAGAGAAGATACGATTTTCAGGAAGCCATCTCTTCACACGTTCTGGGGTCAAAAATACTTGTAAGGCGCCTGAGATAAGACAGCCTAATAATACGAAAGGTAATGCTTCAATAACGATCGATAAGAAAATCGTACTCATCTGCAAAACCGAATTTGGAATAAAAGAAAACATGAGTTTCCTCCTTTTTATTTCTAGTTCATTCGCTTTGCAAATATACGCTTTTATTCAAAAAAAAACAAGTTGCTCTGTAAATTTTTACACAACTCTTATTTTTTACCAAAGCACTTCAATTGACTTTTTCTGTTATTCCCATTAAATTAAGGTCTCATACATATCACTTCTATCATAAAAGGGAGAATAAAAATGAAACAAACCACTAACTTGACTGAAGTTCAAGACATACTGCAACAGTCATCCGTTGCCGTCATTTATCTTTCGATGCCTAATTGCAGTGTTTGTCACGCTGTTCGTCCACGACTAGAGGAACTTCTCACACATTATGATATTCCGGCACTTCATTTGGATGCATTTGAAACACCAGAAGTAGCTAGTAAATTTGAAGTGCTGACTGCGCCAGTTGTCCTGATTTTTCATCAAGGAAAAGAAGTCTTTCGGCAAGCACGGTTCATCGACTTTAAAAAAATCCGTTATCTACTAGATGAACTGACAGCAGAAGATGATTCCCTTTCTTATGAAGAAATCTTCCGAACAAAATAATCGTTGTCCAAACAGAAAAAAGCGATTGAACAAGTGAAAGTTTTGCCTTCATTTGTTCAATCGCTTTTTATTTTTATTCTGCTGTATTTTCGGAATGCACATTTGCGTCAGAATGCAAGAAATAGATCAAGGTTTGCAATTCATTCGTCAAATCAACATTTTGGATCAATACATCTGACGGAGCATTCAATCGAGCAGCGGTAAAGTTCAAGATTCCTTTGATTCCTGCTTCCGTTAACTGATTGACTACTTCTTGTGCTCTTTCAGCGGGTATCGTTAAAATTGCTACTTCGATTTGTTGGATCTTGATTTGTTCTGACATATCTTCCATTGGATAAACGGGGATACCGTCTACGATGCGTCCAACGATTTCCTCATTCACATCAAAAGCACAACTGATACGTATGCTATTACTTTGATGGAATTTGTATTTTAGTAAAGCACTTCCCAAGTTCCCTACACCGATCAGCGCAACATTTGTCAATTGATCGTCGTTTAATGTCTTTGCAAAAAAGTGCATAAGATCTTCTACATCATAACCATACCCACGTTTTCCTAATTCGCCAAAATAAGAAAAATCTCGACGGATCGTTGCACTATCTACTTGAACGGCTTCACTTAATTCAGTTGAAGACACTTTTTTCTTTCCAGCATTATTTAAAATCCTTAAATGGCGATAATACAAAGGCAGTCTTTTAGCTGTCGCCTTTGGAATAATATGATCTTTCACGAAATGACCTCCACGTATTGTCTAATTACATCTTTGATTTCTCCATCATAGCAGTATTTATAGGAAAAAATCAATTCCATTGCTCAGATATTGTGAAATTTTATTCTTTATTCATTTATTTATCATTTCTGCAAATCTCGCAGTATAATGGAATTTATGGTAGACTACTAATTGAAAAATAGTTTTTTATTTGAGGAGAATTCACAAAGTAGAAAAGAGGATTCCATGATATTATTACAAGCCAATCAGATTGCTCGCCATTTTGGTGCAGAAGTCTTATTTGAAAACATACATTTAGAAATCAGTACAGGCGCTCGTGTCGCTTTAGTTGGCAGAAATGGCGCTGGAAAATCGACTTTATTAAAGATCATTGCTGGAATTGAAGCACCTGATGAAGGAAAGATCGCTAAAAATAAAACAGCGACTCTCGGATACCTCGCTCAGGACACAGGACTTGATTCCAATGAAACAGTTTGGAACGAGATGCTGAAAGCTTTTGAACAAGTTAGACAAATGGAAGAGCGGATGCGCGAGCTAGAGATTTTCATTAGCGAAGGTACGCCAGACACACCTGCTTATAGTTCTTATTTAAAAGAATACGACCGGCTGCAACACGATTTTTCAGATCGAAACGGCTATGGTTATGAAAATGAAATTCGTTCCGTATTGCATGGGTTTAAATTCGATTCTTCATTTTATGATCAGAAAATCGATACTTTATCAGGCGGACAGCGCACACGTTTAGCTTTAGCTCGCATGCTTTTGCAACACCCTGACATTTTGATTCTAGATGAACCAACGAACCATTTAGATATCGAGACACTTTCATGGCTTGAGAATTATCTGCAAAGCTATACTGGTGCATTATTGATTGTTTCCCATGACCGTTATTTTTTAGATAAAGTAGTCAATGAAGTCTATGAATTAAGCAGAAGAAAAATGCGCCATTACAAAGGTAACTATTCGAAATATCTAGATTTGAAAGCAGAACAGCTAGCAAGTGAATGGAAGGCTTATGAAAAGCAGCAAACAGAAATCCATAAATTAGAAGACTTCGTTGCTCGGAACCTTGTTCGCGCCTCTACCACAAAACGAGCGCAAAGCCGCAGAAAGACATTAGAAAAAATGGACCGGCTGGATCGTCCTCAAGGGGATGAAAAACAAGCAAACTTTCTATTCAGTATAGAAAAGCCTTCTGGAAATGTAGTCTTGCAAATCGAAGATGCCGCTATCGGATATGATAATGTCACCTTATCTGAACCAATCAATCTAGATATCCGTCGTCAAGAAGCGATTGCTCTAGTAGGTCCGAATGGTATCGGGAAATCGACGTTGCTGAAATCAATCATTCACCAGATCCCTTTTATCCGTGGAAAAGAAACGCTAGGGACAAATGTCACCATCGGCTATTACGATCAAGGTCAAGCTGATCTGCATACAAACAAGACGATCCTAGCAGAATTGTGGGATGAGCATCCTACCACTCCAGAAAAAGAGATTCGAAGTGCTTTAGGTGCTTTCTTATTTTCTGGCGAAGATGTAGAAAAACCAATCCCTCTGCTAAGTGGCGGTGAAAAAGCACGGGTTGCTTTAGCCAAGTTAGCGATGAACAAAGAAAATTTTTTGATTTTGGATGAGCCAACAAACCATTTAGATATTGACAACAAAGAAGTATTAGAAAATGCATTGATCGATTATGACGGCACACTGCTTTTTGTTTCCCATGACCGATATTTCATCAATCGGATCGCGACAAAAGTCGTCGAACTCTCTGAAAATGGCAGCAAAGTCTATCTAGGAGACTATGATTATTATTTAGAGAAAAAGCAGGAAGAAGAAGAAATCGCCGAATTGTTGGCACAAGATGAGCCAGAATCTGCTCCTGCTCCCACGAACAAATCTGACTATTACCAAAGCAAAGAACAGCAAAAGCTTATCCGTAGCCTTCAACGAAAAATTACTCAGGTTGAAGAAGAAATGGCGCGGATCGATGAATGGATCAATCAGTTGGAACAAGAAATGGTCGCGCCAGAAAACCTGGAAGATCACGTAAAACTCAATGAGCTGAACCAAGATTTAGAAGCTGCTAGACAAGATCAAGAAACAAAATTGACGGAATGGGAAGAACTAAGCTTGGAATTAGAAGAATACGAGAATTAAAAGCCAATGGAAAGAGGTTGTGACAGCACTGTTGTCATAGCCTCTTTCTTTTTTATGCAGAAACATAGCGAAACCTTTCTCTTTTTCTTACTATTTTTCTCTACTGACAAAATAAACAATAATTTTCCGGCACAATTATTTGCTGTTTTTTACCATAACATAGTACGATCAACGTAGAAAAGGAGATGTTTTTATGAAAGTTGTTGTCATTGGCGGTGTAGCTGGCGGTCCTTCATTTGCCACTCGTTTCCGTCGATTGAATGAAGCGCACGAAATCATTATCTATGAACGCGGAGAAAATATTTCTTATGCAAGTTGTGCTTTGCCTTATTATTTAGGAGGTGTGATCACTGACCGTGACTCGCTGATCGAACGTACACCAGAAATATTGAAAACAAAAAACAACATCGATGTCTTTACTAAACACGAAGTAACAGCAATCGATCCTTCTACTAAGCGATTAACAGTTAAAGACCTATCCACAAATGAAGAAACAAAAACAGATTACGATAAGTTGATCATCTCTTCTGGTGCTAGACCAGATTATCCGGATATTCCCGGAGTTTTTGAAGCAGAAAACGGCTTTGTCCTCCGTAGTGTGACGGATGCGGATCGAATCAAATCGTTCCTTGAAGAAAAAAATCCACAACATGTCGTCATTCTTGGTGCAGGTGTCATGGGTCTGGAATTAGCTGAGAATTTCAAGCATCGCGGCTTAGACGTGACTTTAATCGATCAATTGCCACAAGTCGCTTTCCCTTATGATCCAGAAATTGCTGATTTAGTTTATGACAAATTGCTGAAAGAAGGATTAGCCGTTCATTTAGAAACAAGAGTTACTGAGATCCGTGATAAAGGTCGAGAAATAGTATTATCAGATGGCTCCGTCCTTTCTGCTGATATGCTAATCTTTGCTGTTGGTGTTTCTCCGAATAATGAAGTGGTGAAAGCAGCCGGCATACAATTATCAGATACAGGTCAGATCATTGTTGATGACCAGTTACAAACCAATCTGCCGGACATCTATGCGATTGGCGATATTATCGAAACGACTAGTGTAGTGACTGGTCAGCCGATCCAAAGTATGCTTTCCAGTGCGGCCAATCGTCAAGGACACATGTTGGCAGATATTTTAAATGGTACGCCTATGCGCTATCGCGGATATATTGGTGCAGGTGTCGCAAAAATCTTTGATCATACAGCAAGTTATGCGGGAATGACAGAACATGCATTAAAAGCATCAGGCATAACAAATTATAAAACTGTTTTTATCACTCCTTTTGACCATGCCTATTTCTATCCAGAAGCTACAAGATTAAATCTAAAGCTGATTTTTGATGCAGATAGCGGTCGTATTTTAGGTGGACAAGCATTTGGAGAAAAAGGTGTCGATAAACGGATGGGAGAACTTTCTGTAGCGATCACCGGAAACTTGACAGTCTTTGATTTGCCCGATTTGGAGTTGCCTTACTCTCCACCGTATTCTACTACCCGTGATCCGTTGAATATAGCTGGTTATGTCGCAATCAATCAAATGACGAATATCGTAGAAACGATCAAAGCAAGTGATATACCCGAAAACGATTTGAAAGAAGCGTTCTTTTTAGATATACGTGAACCTAATAAAGCACCTTCTGGCAATATCTCGGCAACAAAAAATATTCCAATGAATGAGTTACGAGATCGAATCAATGAAATCCCAAAAGATAAAAAAGTTTACATTACTTTCAGAAGAGGATTGAATACTTATACTTCTGCCCGAATCTTGGCAGGTTTGGGTATCAAAGCGATTTTGATTGAAGAATAAAAAAACGACCGCGGTGGGTAGCCGCGGTCTAGGAGTTATTTTTACTTGAGGAGTAAAAATGAAAAAGTATATAGGGTTGTTGGTTGGTATGTATATAGAATAGAAGATAAATGTGAAGAAATTGTGCATTATTTCTTCACATTTATTAGGTTATAGTTTAAGAAAGTTTAAACATTGCGCAATTTAATTATTTTAGCTGTTTCTTTTCATAAAAAAACATGTTGTGACTCTGAGACAAATCATAGTCCATAGTGATGTCTCTAGAGTAACTACGCCTAATATTACGAGGCATAATATTAATTCATCAGCACTAGTACCTAAACTAGCATCCCTTTCGAATATTTTTTCTTATATAATAAAGTTTGCTTTCACTCCTCTAATCTCACCAAATCGACTGGCTTGCGTTGTGTGATACTAGGAACTGATTTGTTTAGAACGACTTTTCTATTGTAATCATATTTTTCGCCATCCTCGTTGTCTTCTAATCCTTCAATGAATGATCCCTAATGTGTGTATTAAATAA
>NZ_JAKZIW010000025.1:0-29974 GCF_031143325.1 Enterococcus sp. FR204
GCAAGTGGTTATTTTTTAACGACTCAGTTATCTTATCATGTCGTTAGTAACATGTCAATAACTATTTTTTAAATTTTTTTAGAAATGTGATATAACATCCACTTCAGAATCAACGCTGTTAAATTTATCATGTATTTCTTCCTTGGTCAACTATAAATTAAGCATTACTTTGTGAAATGATTTTTCGATCAATTATTATTATTCGTTATACAACCGTTTTCAACATATTTTGAAAATAAAATGCACTAAAAAACTATCTTTAGCAGAACATTTCATTGTATTTTTTGGACCAAACAATAAAAAAAGAAGTTTGAAAAAAATTCAAACTTCTTTGTTCGCTTAATCTGTATTTTAGAAGAAAGGCACTCCCTCTACTTCGTAAGTTCCAAGAACAGAGCGCATTTGACCTGGTTCTTCCCAAATATATCCTTCGCCTAATTCTTCTCTTTGATTCTTTTGTTCAGTTTCAAAGACAAACAACGGAACATTTTCCTCTTTAATATGTGTATTTGTCAATTCCATCAAACTAATCTTGCTAACATCGATATGAACTATTTCTTTTAAGAAATTAAGTATATTCGCTAAACCAGTCTTTCCTTCAGAAAGTTCCGCTAACGCAAATTCCAACTTGTCATCAATTGAATGGACCAAAAATTTTTTAGTACCATCCTCCAAATGCAACATAATTGTACCAGCAACTCTTTTGCTTGCCAAAATTTCCACCTCGATCAACTTGTTCTATGGCTTACATAAAAATTCTAGCACATTTTCAGAAAAAATACACTTTTTATTTCTTATTTTCTTTCCGTTCTAGTTCAGATAATGCTTCTTCTATCCAAATAGGTAACTGCTCCGCAATAGTGGTAAATCCGATCTTACGATTTTTATTCGTGAAATACCTTTTTCTGCGATATGGAACAGCTGGATTTGTTTTTTCTAACGTTCTTAAAGATAAACTGATTTTTTTGGAATATTCATCAATGTCGATGATCTGAACTGTTACTGGCTGTCCGACTTTTAACAATGAATGGATATTTTTCGTATAACCGGATTGTACTTCCGAAACATGAATAAGTCCTTGCGTCTCGTTATCAAGAGAAACGAATGCGCCATAAGGCTGTATCCCTGTCACTTTTCCTTCAATTATTTGTCCAATTTTATAAGTCATCTACTTCCCTCTCTTCGCATTTATCATTATACTGTAAATAGCTCAAAAAAAGAAGCGACGAAAATGACTGGAGGTCTTAAGATGATCGAATTTGATAAACAGATTTCAAGAAAAGATACAGAAAGTGTAAAATGGGACGCAATTGCTGAGACATATCAAATGGATGACTTACTTCCTTTGTGGGTAGCAGATATGGACTTCTTGTCTCCCGGTGGGGTAGCTAAAGCGTTTAGTGAATACATCAAACATGGAATCTTTGGTTATGCCACTCTGTCTGATAAACTATATCAGGCTATCATTCATTGGGAACGCCAACACCATGCTGTGGAGTTGACGAAAGAAAATATCGTTTTTACAAGTGGTGTGTTAACTAGTTTAGCTGCAGCAGTACAAACTTTTACAAAACCAGGCGATTCTATTTTGATTCATGACCCAGTTTATCCTCCATTTTCCTCTATTATAGAAACAAATCAACGTCACATCGTTCGAAGCTCTTTGCTAGAAAAAAATAATCATTTCATCATGGACTTGTCTGACATGGAGAAAAAAATCGAAGAAAACAATGTAAAAGCAATGATTTTATGCAATCCTCACAATCCTGGAGGGCGTGTTTGGAGCAAAGAAGAATTGAAACAGTTAAGCGAATTGTGTTTAAAACATCAAGTGATTCTGTTTAGTGACGAGATCCATCAAGATTTAACTTTATTCGATCATACATTTACTTCCATGCTAACGATTGATCCTAATTTAGATGATCTACTAGTTGCTTTTACTTCCGCAACCAAGACTTTCAATCTAGCTGCAATCAAAAATTCAATGGTATTTATCAAAAATCCAGAGATGAAAGCTGATTTTGAAAAACATTTAGTGATGAACCAACAGCACGAAATCAACACTTTTGGACTGATTGGAACCCAAGCGGCTTATGAGACGGGTGGAGAATGGTTAAGCCAACTGATTCCTTATCTAGAAAAAAATGTTCAAACAGTTAATCAGTTTTTTGAACAGTATCTTCCGAAAGTGAGAATAATGAACCCTGAAGGAACTTACTTAATGTGGTTAGATTTTACCGCCTATATTTCAGACGACCAAGAATTGGAGAACACTCTTGTTCGGAAAGGAAAAGTCGTATTAAATCCTGGCATCACGTTTGGTCCTTCCGGTCATGGGCATATGCGCTTGAATATTGCTTGTCCAGAAGAAACTTTACTGGAAGGACTTAATCGAATCAAGTATGCTTTAGAGACAATCGATTAAATCATTTATTCAAAATAAAAGGACGAGACCTTACTAGGTTTCGTCCTTTTTCATAATTACTCCGTACCATACCAAACTATTCTGAAATTTCAATTGTTTCAATCACTACATCATGTACAGGTCGGTCTTGTGGACCACGTTGTACATTTGCGATTTCATCTACTGTGTCCATCCCTTCTAGTACATGTCCAAAGACTGTATGTCGGAAATCTAGCCAAGGAGTTCCGCCACCTTTATACGCTTCAATGATTTCTGATGGGAATCCAGCACCTTCTAGTTGTCCAAGCATATTAGCTGGCACATTTGTGTTATTTACAATAAAGAATTGGCTTCCGTTTGTGTTTGGACCTGAATTTGCCATAGATAAAGCTCCGCGAAGGTTGAACAGTTCACGACTGAATTCATCTTCAAAACTTTCGCCATAAATACTTTCGCCACCCATTCCTGTTCCAGTTGGATCGCCGCCTTGGATCATGAAATCAGGAATAACGCGGTGAAAAATCACGCCATCATAATAACCTTTTTTGGAAAGTTCAATGAAATTTTGAACCGTCTTCGGTGCTAGTTCAGGGAATAATTGAACAGTAATGTCACCACGGTTTGTTTTGATAACAGCTTTTGGTCCTTTTTCACTTTTTAAATCTAGTTGTGGGAATGCCATATTGTTTCCTCCTAATATTTGCATACTTCATAATAATAATAACATAATACCTAACCTCTCGTAAAAATACTAGATTTGTTTTCTTTTATTTTTCATCACTAGATACATTCTATAACTTACCGTTTCGATTTCGAATTCAAACATTTTTGAGAAGCATTCTCAATTAAATTCTGCTATAGTGTGAAAAGGGAGGAATTTTTATGGAGATCTATGACATTACAATCATCGGTGCAGGTCCTGTAGGGATGTTTGCCGCTTTTTACGCAGGAATGCGCCAAGCTAAAACAAAAATCATTGACAGTCTACCTCAACTTGGTGGTCAATTAGCAACTTTGTATCCCGAAAAATATATTTACGATATTCCTGGGTATCCAGCAATAAAAGCAAGTGAATTAATCGATCAATTAGAAAAACAATTAACTACTTTTAACCATACATTCCATTTAAAAGAAGAAGTTCTCTCGCTTACTCGTGAAGACGAAGTTATCGAGATTACTACAAATAAAGGCATCCATTATTCCAAAGCAGTCATTTTAGCTTTAGGAAATGGTTCATTCCAGCCAAGAAAATTGAATTTAGATAATGCTGAATCATTTGAAAACCACGGATTGGATTATTTCGTGAATGATTTGATGAAGTATGCTGGAAAAAAAGTCGCTATTGCTGGAGGTGGTGATTCTGCTATCGATTGGGCGTTGATGTTAGAGCCTATTGCAAGCGAAGTTTACTTGATTCATCGTCGCCCGGAATTTCGTGCGCACGAACATAGTGTATCACGCTTGAAATCTTCATCTGTCAACTTGCTTACTCCCTATCTCATCGATGGATTATCAGGCAATAATGGGGAACTGACAGATATCCGGTTAAAAAAAGTGAAAAGTGACGAGACGATTGATTTGATGATTGATTCTCTGATCGTCAATTATGGATTCTCTTCTAATTTAGAACATCTTTCTTCTTGGGGACTTGATAGTACCAGAAATGCCATTACTGTAAAATCAGATATGTCTACTTCTATTCCAGGCGTTTATGCAGCTGGTGACATCTGTACCTATGAAGGAAAAGTGAAACTGATTGCTACTGGGCTCGGTGAAGCACCTACTGCAGTGAACAATGCTTTACACTATATTAATCCAAAGGAACGAACTCAGCCTGGTCACAGCACAAGCTTATACGATAAAAATCTTCGTCCTAGTTGATTTTTTATATCTCTTTGCATTTCAAGTTAAACCCGAAAGCAGTTTCTTGCATTTTTTTCATGTTCCGTTAACATGAAATAGAGAAAGAAAAAATAAAGGGGGAGCAATAATATGGTCGTCAAAACTGAGACTTTAGAAGAAAAGGCAAGAGAACTATTGAAGGAACGTGGCGTAACTGTAGAAGATATCGCACAACTTGTCATGTTTTTACAAAAAGACTATATTTCTGATTTGACTTTGGCGGATTGTACTGAAAGTGTCAACAGCGTGCTAACAAAGCGTGAAGTACATAACGCCATTATCACTGGAATCCAATTAGATATATTAGCAGAAAAGAAAAAATTGATGAGTCCGTTGCAACATATTATCGAAGATGACGAAGGCCTTTACGGTATCGATGAGATCCTAGCCTTGTCAATCGTGAATGTTTACGGTACGATCGGCTTTACGAATTACGGTTATATCGACAAGGTGAAACCTGGTATTTTAAAAGAACTAAACAGCCACGATGGCGTTCATGTCCATACCTTCTTAGATGATATCGTCGGAGCGATCGCCGCTGCTGCTGCCAGTCGATTAGCACACAAAGAACCAGAAAAAAGAAGTCGCCTTACTCAATAATTCAACAAAAAAAGAAAGAAAACGTCTATTTAGACGAGTTCTTTCTTTTTTGTTTGTTTCAAGCTATTTTTTCCTAAGAAAAGAAAAACAGCAAAAAATAATTCTAATAATACAAAAAATAAGATAAAGCTATGCATGAAAAATTCTTCTGGAAGTACATTGATGATTGGATCAGTAACGGGATCGAATAACCAGTTATCGTTGTTGAAAAACGTTTCATGAAAAAGGATAAAAAAGCGATCAAATCCTACCATCATGAAAAAACCGAAAACAACTGGTAGTAGCATGCCGATTTGAAACGGACGAATCAACCGCCAAAGCCGATCATTCTTTTGCAAATATTTGATAAACAAAATACTCGGGATCAAAGTGATGAAAAACACAGCATAATCCACTAAAAACAAAATTTTCACTTCATAAAAGTGATGGGCTCCGCTAGCAGAAACTGGGAAATCTGGCAAGCTGAGGATGGTTTTGAAGGGATTATTGAGATAATTCATTAGGTGATCAAAATTTTTCAGTAATGTCTCTTGATCTAAAGAAGTATAATCCAAAATTTGCAAATGTCCGATATCAAATACGTATAGTGGTCGAAAGTTGATCGTCACACCAACTGCCAGACTGATCAGTGTCAGAAATAGGCTGAACAATCCAGCATATTCCATCCACTGCCATCTCGAATTTTTCATATTAGAAGCTCCATTCATCCAGTGATTGTTTCACATAGGTAGCTGGGATAGGCAACCCAGGTACATCTTCTTCTTTTGTAAAACCTGATAAAACGAGCAAAGTATCTATATTATTGCGTATCCCAGCTTGGATATCTGTTTCATAGTTATCTCCAACCATGATTACTTCTTCTTTTTGCAGCCCTAATACTTCAACGGCTTTATCCATAATGATGGCTTCTGGTTTTCCGATGTAGATCGGCGGCGTTTGGGTTGCTATCTCTACAAAAGAGATGACTGACCCTGCTCCAGGAAGAAGGCCGCGTTCAGTAGGTATATTCTTATCTGGGTTCGTTCCAATGAAAGTAGCACCTTTTTGAATAGCAAGTGTTGCTTTAACTACTTTTTCATAGGTCAGATAATTATCTAAGCCTACCACTACATAGTCAGGAGCCTCTTCTTCCCATGTAAATCCGGCAGCTAAAATCAAGTCAATCAATCCTGCTTCTCCGATAACATAGACTTTTTTCCCTTTTCCATCTGCTTTCATAAAATCGATTGTTGCCAAAGTAGCTGTGTAGACTGTCTCTGGAGCTACATGAATGTCAAACTCATCTGCTAGACGATTAGCTACTGTTTCTGGTGACTTAGTCGTGTTATTGGTAACAAACAAGAAAGGTAATTTTCTTTTTTGCAATTCTTCCACAAATCGTTTACCGGCCGGTATGGGTTGTGTCCCACGATAAATCGTTCCGTCTAAATCAATTAAATATCCTTTATAGTCCATTCATCCACTACTCTTCCCTTTTTCTTATCGTAAATGCTGTTTTTGTTTTTTCTACTTGTTTAGGTTGTTCTTGTTTTTTTACTTTTTCAGAGGTTTTTGCTGACTCTGTTTTTCGATTTTTAATAACCGGTTTTTTGCGATTAGATGCGACTGGTCCTTTTTTCTCATCGATATACGCACGATTATGGTTTTTTTTCTTTTTTCGGCGCTGAGTTGTCTTTTCTTTTTTACCGCCGATTCTCTCGATGACAAAATACGCACAACCAAAATTGCAATATTCGTAAAGATAGTCTTCCAAGGAATCGATTCGCTGATCTGGATGCGCCCGTCGATTATCCGCTTGGAAAAATCCTTTTAGGCGTAGTTGTTCATAACCCCAATCTCCTACGATATAATCATATCGGGCTAGTACATCACTGTAACGTTCTCCAAGCTTTTCTGCATTAAATCCTTCACGATAATCGGACACAAGCCGATAATGTCTTTCACCTATCAAAAAATTACTGTCATCTAACAGTGTCACTAGCTCGCCTTTGACTTTTTCTGCTTTAGGCTCCTCAACGATTTCTTCCAAAACAGCTGTCAGTTCTTCGGTGACTGTTGTTTCCTGTTCAGCTGATGATTTTTTCTTAGCAATTTCTGTTTTATGCTCAACGTTCTGCTGTTCATTTTGTTTTGCAGACATGCGTTCACCACCTATCTTTTTTATTATACCTTGTTTTTATTTGATTGGGTAGTGAGCTTTCAAGTAATCTCCTACCACACTTCGGATAAATTCAGGGAACAAAAATTCATTTTTTCCAGCAATCTCAATCGTTGGAAAAAATGGAACAAACATCAAATGATCTACGGTAGTAAAAGTATAATTTTTATTCAGATCGATTGGCTTGTTCTTCCAAAAGACTTGATGGTTAATAGAATCATATGTGATTCCATTATAGACCATCTGCCCAAAAATCTTACCGCGAAATCCCATTCCCTTCATAGGATAGTTACGTAAAAAGTTACGATTTTTTTCTATTTCTAAAACTAAGCGAATCAGATCATTTCCACCCAATGTGACATTTAACAAGTGCATCGGATGCGGCAACGCAGTGTGAAGCTGATCCTGATTGACCCGCCCTTTTGGAATTTCAGTTAAAAACAGACCACTGTTTAATATTGCTGCTTCCGTCTTTCCTCGTTCTTTCACCGCCTCAAGGGCGACTTGGATAAACGAATGCTCATTGAAGATATCTAGACTCAGAGAAAATGGCAAATCTGCTACTTCTTTTTCTTTTAATAATTCATGCCCACGTTCTAGATAACTATTTATTTCTTGTTCATCTTCTGTAAAAGCTGTCATTGTTTCGGTAGGGATGGCTTTGGCTGAATGCTTAAGGATTTTTTTCTCTTCATCGATGGTTAAATGGATTTCACCGACATACTGCCCGTACTTTCCAGCGGCTGCTATTTGGACATCATTGATTACGTGACCTTCTCTGAATAAATGATGGGTGTGCGATCCTAAAATAACATCAATTGCTGGTATTTCTTTTGCAATTTGGAAATCATCCTGAATCCCGAGATGACTCATCAAAACTAAAACATCCACTTGTGAACGTAAATCTTCGACTAATTCTGGCAAAATATCATAAGGATTGCGTATGTCCCAGCCATTCGGATTATAAGTAAGCGGAAATGGAGCAGTAAATGCAATTAGTCCGATTTTCGTCTGGTGTTTCGTTGTAATAATTTTATATGGTTTCGTCCATGCCGGTGGCTGGAGCGTATTTTTATCGAATAAGTTATCCAGGATGATATCAAACTCAGCATGATCGTATAAATGATTCAACTCTTCTTTGGAATTTCCTACGCCTTCATTGTTTCCTATCGTCGCTGCATCATAACCAACTTCATTCATCAGCAAGATATTTTCCTGTCCATTCGTTGCTTCTGACAATGGATGCCAACGATCCACAAAATCACCTAGATCTACTGCAATCGTTGTCGTTTTTTCTTTCTTTTCGTTTTCTCGTTTACGTTGATCCAAAAACCTTCTGATCCTTGGCCAATTTTCTAAATGAGAATGCAGATCATTCGTATGTAAAATCACTATTTTTTCCATGTACCCTCTCGCCTCTCTTTATCTTTATCATACCATAGGCAGCTTTTTCTTCCATTGAAACAAGCTCTATTTCAGAGTTTTTCCTGCCTTGAAGCAAATTGTATAAGTACAATATTCGATAAATCAGTCTGGCTAAAAAATCAGGAACATTCATTTTTACAGTACTATAAAAATAAAAAAAACAGACCCGAAAGTCTGTTGTCGTTTCATTATAATCAGACACATGGCGGAACCTGCTTAGTGCTGCTTCCTTCCAGACCTGACACGCTTCACAAGCCCACCATTGTCCTAGCCTTTCGGCAAAGAATAGTATACCTTATTTTTCATTCGTTGACCAGTCTTTTTTTAATTTCTTTTTTCGCTGGCGGAGCTTTCGGAAAAAGTCAGTCAAAATCATCCCACATTCGTCTTCTAAAATGCCACCTTCTACATATGCTTGGTGGTTAAACCGCTCGTCCTCCAAAAGATTCATCAAGGTACCGGCTGTTCCGCCTTTTGGATCATACGCACCGAAATAAACTTCTGCTACACGAGACAAAATCATCGCGCCGCTGCACATAGGACAAGGCTCTAAGGTAACAAAAAGTGCGGCATCTTCCAAGCGCCAGCTTCCCACTTTTTCACAGGCTTCCTTGATTGCAAGCATTTCTGCATGTGTAGTAGCATCTTGCGTGGTTTCTCTAAGGTTATATCCTCTTCCAACCACTTTTCCATCCAATACAACCACTGCTCCAATCGGAACTTCATGAAGCATTTCTGCTTTCTTTGCTTCTGCCAATGCAAGGCGCATCCATTTTTCTTTTTCTACTGCATCAAGATTTGTATTTACCAATTACCCTTCCCTGCCTTTGTTTTTTCTTGTTTTACTTTAGCATATGATAAAAAGGCTGTAACTAACTTTTTTTTCTATGCTAAAATAAATACAAGAGGTGAACAAGATGAAAATGGATAAATTACTTGCTCTTTACCCACAAGCACAGAAAAAAAACTCTCCAGCATCAGAAGCGGATATCCTTTCTTTTGCAATTGATGATGCTTTTATCTGGATCAAACAAGATTCATTATCTCAACAAGAAACCAGCCTTTTGAAAGCGTTATTCCCTGTAATCAACGATCAAAAAAAACACCCATGGTATCAGTATCTTTTTAAAGATGCTTCTTGTGTTCAAGAAAAAAGTTTTCGTTTGATCCAGCTTCACGTCGAATCAAAAGGAGAATTCTTAAAAAAAGAATGGCAAGATACTATTTTGGAATTATTTCGCTATTCTTCTGATTTCTTTTTTTATACAGACACAGATGCGCTCTTAGTCGAACAAATAAACCGTGATTATCTTGATGCTACTGAAATCAACGGTATTTTTCTATCTTTAGATGCTGATTTTGATACGACAACGTCTGTATTCGTTGGTTCTTTCCATTCACCTGGCACCGACCTCGTCCCTTTGTTTGCTGAAGAAAGAAAAATTTTTTTAACAGAGCAAAACAATCTTTATACTCACAGCCGTACTTTTTCTATGCAAGATGTGGCTTTACATTACTATACAAAAGATACTGTAAAAGATAGTAAGTTGATCAAAAGTTACATAGAACTGATCAAACAAAATGAAATGGAAGTGATCATTCAAGAATTATGGAATGAATTAGGCAATGTCAGCTCTGCTGCAAAAACACTGTTTCTTCATCGTAATACTCTAAAATATCGAATCGAAAAATTTCAAGAACAGTCTGGTTTCAATCTAAAAAAAGCCAACGATTTACTGTTTTGCTATCTTTTATTGATTCATGAACATAATTAAAGATAGATTAAAGGGGTTGTGGCAATAATTTTGTCACAACCCCTTATTTCGAATGAATAGTGTTCAAAAGCTAGTTTCTCTTACATCATTTTTTCAACAAAATGCATTAGCCGGTCTTTTACATCTTCGGTTGAATCTTTGATCGAATCACCATAAACAGAGATTTTCTTTTTTCCTGATTTGATTTTTGCTAACATTCCCATCAAAGAATCCAAGTCACTATCTGAAAGACCATCTACGATTTCTAGTAATTTTTCATTTCCATCAAATTTGTCATAGACGAATTTTTTTACTTTCGTCCGAGTAGTCATATGATGGATCTTTTCCATTACTTTTCCCGATACAACGACTGCTGTCGCTACACTGGCAGCGGCTGCTACGCTTAATCCGATTGTTACTTTTGTTGATGTTTTCATAAGTATCAGCTCCTTTTTATCTATCTCCATCATAGCATAGACAAAAAAATAAACGAACTAATCCACTCAGTGAAATCTCAATCCTTTAGGGAAAAAGTTCTTTACTGTTCCTTTTACTTGTTTCCCAAATCCGACAGGTATCTTATCTAATACTAGCAAAACCCATCCTTGATTCCCATCACGTTGAAATGTTTCTCCTGCTGTGTAAGATTGCCATTCCTTTTGAGTGATCGGCAAGCAAGGTATATTCTCTATCTTTTTTGTAGCAAGCGCTAATGCATAGCTAGGTTCAAATCGATTCTTTTTGAAATCTCCTAAATGCAAACCTGTACGTACGACTTTTAAACCATCGAGAGAAGGGGCTAACTCAGGAACTTCCCAAAGATGGTCGTTGAACACTAAAAGTCTTCCAGTAGCTTCATAATGAAAATCATTTGAAAACTCCGTCCAGAGTTTTTCCTGCTCTTTTGTCATTTGCACTTTACTTTTTTTTCGTGTCTTCTTTTCTTTATGCATCTGATTTTGTCCATGAAAAGTCAGCTTTGCAACAAAATGTCCTTCACCCTGATCTTTATGAGGCCATATACGTATTGTTTTTTCCAAACCAGCTACGCTTCCCCATTCAGAACGTCCTGAACTAACGGATTGAGTCAAAGGAATCTCCTCAATCGTTACTGGATAATTTTCTACAAGCCAGCTAATGATCTCTTCATTTTCTTCTGGTGCAAACGTACAAGTCGAATAAATCAGTTGTCCTTTATTTTTTAGCATTTTTATTGCTGAAGACAAAATCTCTTGCTGACGTTTTTGACAGTATAGCGGAGATTCTTCTGTCCACTCTTTTATTGCATTTGGATCTTTTCGGAACATTCCTTCTCCTGAACAAGGAGCATCAACCACGATCCGATCAAAAAAGCCCGAAAAATGAGGGACAAGTTCTGCGGGTGCATGATTTGTCACTATTGCGTTCGAAACTCCCCATCGTTCTATATTTTCTGATAAAATCTTCGCACGTTTCGGAAAGATCTCATTCGTCACTAATAACCCTTTCCCCTTCATTTGAGCAGCTAATTGGGTTGATTTACCACCGGGAGCCGCACACAAATCCAAAACTTTTTCACCGGGTTTTGCTGCAGCAGCTGTTCCAACGATCATTGCACTTGGTTCTTGGCTATATTCATACCCAGCTTGATGGAGGAAAGACTTTCCATTGACAGTGCCAAGAAATCCCTCATTGCTGTAGGGAGCGGGTTGTAATTCTTCGCTATGGTAAGTTTGGACCATGGCCAATCCTGCCGGTTTTAGTGGATTCCACCGAAATCCTTTTTTCACGCTTCCTTGTTCAAGCGCAGAAAAAAAATCGGATGCTTCTTCGCCTAAAAGAAGACGATATTTTTTGATAAATTGCTGTGGTAACGTTGTCGCTTCCTCCTTCATTCCAATGTTTCGTTAGACATTTTACAATCTTTTTTACGAAAAATAAAGATGGCTGATCTACTTTTTCATGTTGCTGCCTAAGGTGACTGTTTCTTTAAGATATTTTCCAAGTATTCATCCGTCACCTCGTTTTTATCCCAAACAGCGTTCATCATTTCAAGAAAATCTTGAGAAGAATCATCTGAGCGCAAACTTCCCAATGCATTAAGCCATACCAATTCAAGCGACTTTTCTTCTTTGATCTTCGTGTGACCTTTGACATATGAGAAAAATGGCCGCTTAAATAGCGGATCCATGTCTAAATCAGATTTTGCAATGATTTCACGAATACTTTCATGGATAGAAAAAAAATCTTTCAATAAGTAGACAATGCTTAAAACATCATCGGAACTGCATTCAGCTAAGTAGTTTTCAAAATAAACAGTGATTTCTTCTAATATCTTCTCTTTTAACCCGCTGATTGATTTGAAATGTGTATAAATCGGGTATGTAGAACAACCGCAGAACTCTGCTAACTCTCTTGCAGTAATTGACTTCATTCCATATTCTTCCACGTATACCATACTTTTGAACAGCAAATATTCTTTACTATAATTTGTTACTCTCCCCATCATTCTTACCTCCGTCTCTTTTCATCTACCCATAAATAAATAACATAAATAATTCTAAAAATATTATTGATAATTATCAATAATATTTAGTTATATCCATTAAAAATCAATTTTTTCGCCTTAAAAACAAGAATATCTTGACAAAATACCCTAGGAAATAAACAATAGAATAAACAAGGTAACAAAAAAATTAAATAACGTTATATAAAAAAGAAGGCGACACTCTGTGAGAATAACACAGACTGAAATGACTTTCCACTCACAGTTTTTGTCTAACTATATACAAAAACAGAATAAAAAGGAGGTATTTATGCTAATTGAAGCAAGAAAAAAAGAGTTACTTGTTCTACAAATGGTCATTCAAAAAAATAATTGTTCTTTACAAGAATTATCCAATGACTTACATATTCCAAAACGGACAATCAAAGAACTGATCCGAAAAATAAATGTATCACTCAAGCAATTTTTATTGATTGATGAATTTATTTATTCTAATCATAAAGGAGAGATCCAAACCAAAGAAACCGATCAAACTAAAAAGTTAGCTGTTTTTTCTAAGTTAAAATTATGCTACCTAAAAGAATCCAATCGTTTTAACTATTTGATGTTACTAATCAATTATCCACAAACTGCTGTACCAAAAAAATATTTACTTGAACAACTTTATATATCGCCCTCCTATCTCGAAAAACTGACAAAACGGCTCAATCATTCCTTAAAAAAATTCCATTTACGGATCCTATCTGTAAAAAATTGCTGTACTCTTGAAGGAAATGAGTTATCTATCCGTCTCTATCTTTACTTTTTTCTTTCAGATACATTTGGAGGTAACGATTGGCCATTTTCCTCACTTGAATTAAATGCACTAAAAATGAACAGTACAGATGAGCAAATAGAAAAAATTTCAAAACAAGAAAAAAATATCTACTTGCTGTTAACTTTATTCATATTACGAAACAAACAACAGGCATATTTTCCAAAAACTTCTTCTGAAATCACTGAATTGATGGACTTATTGCAGCATACACATGATTATTCAGAATACTTTACTTCTTTTTCAGTGAGTCGCCCTTGTGAAGAGACAGAAACAGAGAGAGCCTACTTTAATTATTTTTTCTATTGTTTTTTTCCAAATCAAATCTCTTTTCGACAAAAACAGGAGATTGGTTTTTTATTTTCCACAAGCAAAAACCTTATTTGTCGACAAGTCGGTCAATTGATGACTTACTTAACTCAACAGTTTCCTCTCAACCATTTAGAAAATAAAATACCAATTTATTTTTATTTTCTTGTGTTGGCAGTTGTTTTTTTCGAACTGTTGGGTGAATCCAGCAGTAGTTTTTCTACACTTTGCTTTCCAGAAGCCACGTCCAATCATTCTAGTTCTTTTATACAGGAAAAGAAATTAAGAGAAAAAATCGATACAATTTTTTCAAAAAATGGGGAAAGAAACCAAATCAGTCAATACCTTAGTCAATTGATCCAACACTTACTACAAACAGAAACGAAAGAGCAGTTACTCATCCATTTGCAGATAACCAAACAGTTTACAGGAAATTATCATCTTCAAAGCCATTTGCAGCAGTTATTTCGCAAAGATGCTGTTAAAATTACCGCATATTCAGAACATGCTGATTTGATCATTACAGATCAGCATGAGAAAATTTCAGATGAAACGGAGACTTTCTATGTGGATACAACGCACAATACAGTGTTATTTGGCGAGTTAATAAAAGCGGTTCATGAACTGTATATGAAAAAAGGTTATGAGAACAAAACAAAGAGGATGTGACAAAATTCTTGTCACATCCTCTTATTCCAAATAAATGGTATTCAATCAGCTAACTCTCGGTATTAGCTCAGATCAAAGCGCTGATTTCACAACTTCTTTATTTTAATCTCTTCGGTTGCCGCCGAACAATAAGATCAAGCGCAACAGCTGCAGGAATGTCGAAAGCGCTGCTGCAACATAAGTCAGTGCTGCTGCAAATAATACGTGTCTTGCCATCGGTACTTCTTCTTCCGTCAGTAGTCCGCCTTCACTCAAAATTTGGATTGCTCGCCGAGACGCGTTAAATTCGACTGGTAATGTCACCAATTGGAAAAGTAATGCTAAAGAAAAAGCGAAAATCCCGATATTGATTAACGTAGAGTTCCAGCTAAGCAATACACCTACCATAATCAATGGGAACGAAATCATCGAACCAAAGTTAGCTGCTGGAACAAGTGCTGCACGAATCTTCAATGGGACATAACCCGAAGCATCTTGCACCGCATGTCCGCATTCATGAGCTGCTACACCTATCGCAGCAACTGAAGTAGACTGTGCAGTTGCTTGAGACAAACTCAACATCTTATTACCTGAATTGTAGTTATCTGTGAGATCTCCGGCAATTTGTTGAACACCGACATTATTTATCTGTTGACTTTGTAATATATATTGTGCTGCTTGTGTACCAGTCACATTGTTTTTGCTTCTCACTTGATCGTATTTTCGGAAAGTACTATTGACGTACGCTGACGCAATTCCGGAAATAACTAATCCAAGAATGACCAAAAGAAATGTCGGATCTAAAAAACCATACATTCCATAACCATACATTGTCGTTTCACTCCTTTTCGTTTACTTTATTTTATCATTAGTAGTAGGAAAAGAATGTGAAAAGACCTTGAATATTCTTTAATTCTTTTTCACAAATTCCGATTTCAGTTTCATCGGTCCAAATCCTTCTACCTTGCAATCGATATTATGATCGCCTTCTACTAAACGGATGTTCTTGACTTTTGTTCCTTGTTTAATGGCACCTGACGCACCTTTTACTTTCAAGTCTTTAATCACTGTCACGCTATCGCCCTCTAACAGACGGTTTCCATTTGCATCTAATACCACTAATCCGTCTTCTATGACAGTTTCTTGTTCTTCTTTGTTCCATTCGTTCCCGCATTCTGGGCAAATCAACAAGCCTCGATCTTCATATGTGTACTCTGAGCCACATTCTGGGCAATTTGGTAATGTCATCTTCTTTCTCCTTTAAAATCTTTAGTGAGCACTATTGTAACGGAAAAAGAAGATCTTGAAAAGATACATTTGTGATTTTTACTACAAAAGGCACGTTTTCGAACGAAGTATCATTCTGTTTTTCTGCTCTTATACGATTGGCATATATCTTGGATCTCTTTATAGATTTCTTCTACTTCTGCTAAATCTTTTGCATTCGCACCACTTGCTAATGGATGGCCTCCTCCATGATGGCGTTTAGCCAATTCATTGATGATCGGCCCCTTAGAACGTAAGCGTACGCGGTAATACCCTGAAGGCTGCTGAACAAAAATCCCCCAAGCCAGCACTTCGTCAATCACTCCAGGAAGTGAAACGATCGAAGCTGTCTCTGAATCATCGATTCCATATTTATCAAGAATTTCTTGCGGAAGGATTATTCTTCCTGCACCATTTTCATCCACCTGGATATTTTGATAAAGATAACCAGAAAGTTTAGCGACTTTCATCGGCATTTGTTCAATCTCTCTGTTCAAAGCACTTGCATCAAATGGATAATTTCTCAATATCGAAGCAATCTCTAATGTACGGGACGTCGTGGAGGGATACAAAAAGCGCCCTGTATCTCCGACGATTCCTGCATAAAGTAACCGTGCAGCCTTAACGTTCATCTTTAAAGATTCAGGAAACATCAAAGCAAATTCTGCAATCATCTCACTACAGCTACTTGCTTTTGTATTTACCCACACAAGATCTCCATAAGGGTCATCATTGGGATGATGGTCGATTTTGATCAGTTTTTCTGCCAACTGATATCTTTGATCACTGATTCTGGGTGAATTAGCTGTATCAGTCACGATGACTAGCGCTCCTTGGTAGAAGACATCTTCAACTTCTTGCATTTCTGCTAAAAAGCGAAGCCCTTCAATCGTTTCACCTACTTGACGTATTTCTTTTTCTGGGAAACTTTCCCGTAATAGTTCGGCTAATCCTACTTGTGATCCTAATGCATCAGGATCAGGGCGCAAATGCCTGTGGATAATGATTTTATCGTATTTTTTTATTGTATCTACTATTTCTTGCTGTACTGTCATTTCACTCCTGCTTTCTAAGAACGTTCCATTACTTGACAAACAACGATTGCTTTGGAAACGATGGTGTTTTCAATAAACACTTCGATATCCAGTTTAGCGGAACGTCTGCCGATTTCCAATACACGTGGACGAATGTCTAATTCGCTTTCCAATTGGATCAGCCGCAAATAATGTAGGTTCACTTGTTCAATCAAGATATTTCGTTTTTGGTTCATCACCATTGTTTTTTGTGCGACATCAGAAATGATTTCGCTAAGTACGCCAAAAGAAATGGTTCCAACGCCATTGACCATTTGTGGTGCTACTACGAATTTGAACTTAGGGTTTTCCAAACGATTTCCTTCACGATCAGTATCAATCGTATGGATATTTCCAGATATCTGATCCGAAATCGTATCTGCAATCTGCGGTTGTCGCTGGACAAGCTGCATCGCTCTCATTACATCTTGCCGGGTAATCAAGCCTTCCAATGTCAAGTCATCGGAAACGACCGGCATGACTTCTAGCCCATCCCAGATCATTTGATGGCTAACAGAAGCAATACTCATTGTTTTCTTTACACTGATTGGTTCTTTCGTCATCACCCGATCGATGATCTGGTTTGGCGATTTCCCTAAAACATCTTTTGCCGTAACAATCCCCATCAAACGATGATGGCGGTTGACGACTGGAAAACGCGAATGCTGCGTTTCTTCTGACAAACGCTGATAATCAGAAATCGTATCTGTCTGCTGCAAATAATGAGTCTTTTCAGCTGGCATATAGATATCACTGACAAGCATGATATCTTTTTTGATCAATTGGTCGCTTAACGCTCGGTTGATCATGGTTGCGACTGTAAATGTATCATAAGAGGTGCGTAAGATCGGCATTTCAAGATCATCAGCTAGCTTTGCAATCTCAGCAGTCGTATTGAATCCTCCTGTGATCAATACTGCGGCGCCATCTTCCAATGCTAATTTTTGGACTTCCGCCCGGTTGCCGACGATCATTAGTGATCCTGGCGTAATATAGCGTTCCATGGCATGTTTAGTCATCGCGCCGATGACGAATTTATTCAAGACCTTGTCTAATCCTGCCGCCCCGCCTAAAACGTCCCCTTCAATGATCCTGACGACCTCGCCAAATGTCAAACGTTCAATATGTTTTTTTAATTTGCGTTCGATACGGATGGTCCCTACTCGTTGAATTGTTGAAACTAGTCCGACATTTTCCGCATCTTTGATTGCACGGTACGCTGTTCCTTCACTGACATTCAATTCTTTTGCGATGCTTCTTACAGAAATTCGATTGCCAACAGGTAAACTTTCAATATATTCTAAAATCAAATCATGTTTTGTCGCCATTTTCTGCCTACACTTCCAGCGTTTCCGAGACGCTCATTATTTTTCCTTCACTATCTTCCAGTAACTCTACAAAAGATTCGGGATCTTGTTCAATGACAGGGAAAGTATTGTAATGGATTGGAACTACTTTCTTGGCACGAATTGTTTGCGCAGCCTTTGCTGCATCTTCTGGCCCCATCGTATAGTTATCGCCAATCGGCAAGAAAGCGACATCAATATCGAATTCTTCTGCAAGCAATCCTAGATCACTGAAATAAGCAGTATCCCCTGCATGATAAATCGTTTTTCCTTCTGCTTGAATAATAATTCCGCTAGGCTCGCCCATATACTGAACGATACCGTCTACTTCATAGCTTGAGCTATGCTGTGCATGTACGAATTTTACCACGCCGAATGGAAACGCATGTTTTCCACCGATATTCATACCGAATGAATCTACTCCTCTGCTGTTCGCATAATCAGCAATCTCAACAATACTGATAATTGTGGCTTGATTTTCTTTTGCAATAGGAATCATATCTCCTATGTGGTCACTATGACCATGAGTAATCAGCAACCAATCTGTCTTTACTTCTTCTGCAGTTAAGTCTGTCAATGGATTTCCTGTAATAAACGGGTCAATCATCACGCGTTGGCCATTTTCCATTTCAATTGTTAAACAGGAATGTCCATGATACGTAATTTTCATATTTTACACCTCGCGTTTTCTCTGTATCTTTTTTATTAAAAACGATTTCATCGCTTGCACATCAATGAAAAAATATAGCTGCTAAATATATTTTCATTGGATTGATAGTACAGTATGTACAAAGCAATTGTAACAGATAATACAGGATGCACCAAGTACCAAGCAGATATAATCTCAAGTTTGAGGTCTCTGCTCTGCTTAGCTTCTCTTCTCGTCCCTTAACTAATTAAATCAGCGTAAATAGGATGGACGATCTTTTCTAAATCGGCTACTTTTATCCGAAGGCTTCTCCCGATTTCACCGCTTGACACAATTACTTCTTCTTTTTCTTTTAAAGAACTGTCTGCTAAAAAACAATAATCAGGATGTGCGAGTTTTATTCCAATAGGGGTGTTTGCTCCGTGGGGATATCCTGTATGCATTAATACAAAATCCATTCCAGGAAAACCAACTTTACGATCTTTCGTCACTTGTCTCGTTTTTTTGTAATCTAAGTGATCGTTCAAAGGAATCAATGCGATGATCACCCCAGTTTTGTTTCCTTTCACTACGAGAGTTTTACATATCAAAGCTGGATCAATCCCTCTTTTTTGTAGTTCTTCTGTGAAAGATTCTTCTACCACATGACTAAAATCAAGTGGTTGATAGCTGATCTTTTGTTCTTCTAAATAACGTTCGACTTTTGTTTGACTCATCATTGATTCACTCCCTTTATTCTATCGTTTATTATAAAGCGAGGGATGCTGTATTCAAAAATTATTTGTTTTTCGCAAAAAAAGAGCAAGACGAGCACTCTATAGAGAGGTTCATCTTACTCTTTTTGTTTATTTTTTATTTCGACGTTGAGTAGCTTCCATAATGACTGGCAAGATCACTGGGCGGCGTTTTGTTTGTTCAAATAAGTAACGGCCTAATTGATCTCGGATGTCTTGCTTTAATTTGCTCCACTCAAAATCATTGCTTTCTAAATGTTTCTCAACGATTGTTTCAATCATATTGCTGCTTTCTTTCATCAGATCACGGCTAGCTTTTACGTAAACGAATCCCCGTGAAGTAATTTGAGGTTTTGAAATGATTTTCTTTTCTCGCCGACTGATAGTGACAACCGCTACGAAAATCCCGTCTTCTGACAAGATTTTTCGATCACGTAAAACAATGTTTCCGATATCACCTATGCCTAATCCATCAATCATTACATTTTCTGCACTTGTAGTTCCTGCAACACTCATACGCTTGTTCTTATATTCCAGCACGTCTCCGCGTCCAGTAATATAGATATTTTTGTATGGCATCCCTACTGCATGAGCCAAATCTGCATGAGCAGCTAATTCACGATACTCTCCTTGAACTGGCACAAAATATGTTGGTTTCATCAAATTGATCATTAATTGCAAGTCATTAGGATTGGCATGGCCAGAAACGCGCATATTCTCAGAGATCAACTTCACTGTTCCACCAGCTCGATAAATGATATCTTCCGTTTTCGCCACGATGGTTTCCATCGCGATGCTTGGCGTAGTAGTGATATAAACCAAATCTCCTTCTTCAATCTTGACATTACGGTGTGTACCGTTTGCCATTTTTTGCAGAGACTTGATGGGTTCACCCATTCGGCCAGTTTCTAAAATGATCAGTTCTTCTGGATCATAGTTTTTCATGTCTTTCAACGTAACAAGCAGATCTTCACTTGGTAATTGAAGTTTTTCTAAACGCATCGCTGTGCGAATAATTCGTTCGAAATCTTGACCAGTCAAGACAACTTTTCGTTGTGCTTTTTCTGCTGCATCCAATACTTGTTGCACTCGTTGCAAATTACTTGCTACACAAGCGACGATGATACGCCCTTCCCAATATTTGATCGTATCAAATACTTCATCTGCTATTTGGGCTTCAGAAGCTACAGGCTGAGGATTTTCTGCATTTGCCGATTCACTTAGTAAGGCTAAGACTCCTTCTTTGCCGATTTCCGCCAATCGTGCATAATCTGTTTGATACATTGGGATAGCCGTTTGGTCAAATTTAAAATCTCCCGTATAAACGATACTACCTTCTTTTGTTTTCAGATTGATCCCCACTGAATCTGGTATCGTATGAGTGGTACGGAAAAAGCTCACTACTGTTTCACCAAAGTCGATTTCTGTATGCTCATCTACCACATGGAAATCCTTAAATCCTTTGGCTGCTTCATTACGACTGACATTCAATTTTGCTAACTCGATCGTCAACTCTGTCCCGAATACTGGTACAGAAATTTTTGACAACAAGTAAGGAAGTGCCCCGATCGCATCTGCATGTCCATGTGTTAAAAAGACACCAGCTACACGATCAATGTTTTCTTCTAAATACGTAAAATCAGGGATTACGACGTCGATCCCCAACAACTCATTTTCAGGATATTTTAGCCCACAATCTAAAATAAAAATATCCTCGCCCACTTCTGCGACATACATGTTTTTTCCATTTTCACGAACGCCGCCTAATGGGATAATTTTAATGGTACTCACAAACTTCACCTCTTCTTATGACATCCAAGTTTAAAGATGTCGATTTTCTTCTTTATCTAAATATATGAGCCATTCCAATGAAGCATATGCAAAATTACTATTTCTCAACTTATGGAGAATCAGCAGGAAAATTACCATCACATCCGCGTTCTGACAGTTGGATGGGCATTTTATTTTGGATATACTTCATTAACAAAATGGATCTTTTGCGAAACGCTATAGCCAGAATACTTATATAAGTATTCAGCTGTTCCCCATTATTATACAACAAATAAACTAAATCGCTAGTATCAGCAATTGTTAGAACAACTATGCACGTAAAAATCCCTCTGTAGCATCTAGGATTTCTTTTGCTATTCCTCTTTCATTTCTTCTTCGTCGGTTTGAAACATACTTTTTTCATTTTACCACATTTTTTGCAATAACTATAGTGACTTTTTATATATACAGAACCTCATGTTGATGGTGTGCAAACAGCATAAGATTTAAGCTAGCTTTAAGATAGGTTGTCTATTATCAAATGCATCTACTAGGAGGGATGCAAAATATGAATTTTATGAAACGTGCATGGAAAAGTACAAAAGTAAAATGGGGACGTTCATTGTTATTGTTTGCCGTGTTCACAGCCATTCTTATTTTTGTGCTAGCTGGCCTCACGATTCGAAGCGCTGCAGAAGAAGCAGCGAATCAAGCACAAAAAGAAGTTGGAGCAACAGTGACTTTAAGTGCCAATCGAGAAGCTTCATTTAAAAAACAGGAACAAACTTCTTCAAGCGGTTCTACCACTGAAGAACGTCCAGATCCAGGCAGTTTTTCTCTTACACCAGTTTCCTTAACGGACGCTGAAAAAATAGCTGAATTAGATAATGTAAAGAGTTATTCCTTTGAAAGTTCCGCCTCAGCTATGGCAAAAGATGGAATAACTGCCATCACTAGTTCTGATTCAAGTGAAGACAGTTCAGAAACTACCGATGTAGGCGGTGAACCTGCCGGAGGAATGGGCGGGAATCCGCAAATGACTCAAGCAGACTTTCAAATCAGTGGTGTGTCAGCAACTGCACAAAATAGTAATTTTTCTGATGGAACAGCAAAAATCACGGATGGTGAAGGAATAGATGACAGCGACAAAGGCACAAACAATGTAGTCATTGATTCTACTCTAGCAGAAACAAATGACCTGGCAGTCGGAGATACTTTCACAATCACGAGTACTGAAGATGAAGATACCACTTATGAAATGACGATCAAAGGAATTTATGAATCCAGCGAAACAAGCAGCAGTATGGGTATGAAATTCAACTTCATGAATCCGTCGAATACACTTTACACTTCTTACACTTTTGCAAATGAACTAAATGGGACATCTGACGATAACACGATAGATTCTGCTATTTACACTCTATCTGATCCAGATAAAATGGATGAGTTTCTCAAAGAAGCTGAGAAGCTGATCGACACAGATACATTTAGCTTACAATCAAATGATTCCATGTATCAGTCAATGTTGGAACCTTTAAACAACGTGGCAAGTTTTTCTAAAAATGTTGTTTTACTAGTGGCTGTAGCCGGTATTATCATACTTACTCTGATCATTATGATTACCATTCGGGAGCGTCGGCATGAGTTAGGCGTCTTGCTATCTTTAGGAGAATCCAGAAGTAAAATCATTCTCCAATTGTTTACCGAAGTGGCTATTTGTATGATTCTTGCATTAGGAGTTGCTTCGATTAGCGGAAACGTCGTCGCGAATGCCGTGGGACAGCAGCTACTTGACCAACAGACAGAAACCACGACACAAAACCAGCAAGCTCCTGGCGGTGGACAAATGCCAGGTAACAGACAAGAACAAGGCGGTCAACGCGGTGGTCAACAAGGAAACACGAATAATCCATTTGCTGTTTCTGATCAAGTCAGCGAATTGGAAATCAATGTCAAACCTGCACAATTGGGACTATTAGCCGGAGTAGCATTTGGAATCAGTCTGTTTTCTGTCTTTTTAGCTTCTATAGGGATATTAAGATTAAACCCAAGAAAAATCCTATTAAACTAAAGGAGGAATTTGATGTTACGGACAGAACAATTGGGATTTTGGTATCAAGATCCGCAAGATGCGCTTTACAAAGATGTAGAACTGAATTTCGAAGCTGGAAAAATGTACGCTATTTTAGGAGCAAGTGGTTCTGGAAAAACGACTTTTCTTTCGCTTATTTCTGGACTAGATACACCAAAAGAAGGAAAGGTATACTATCAAGATCGTTCACTGAACAAAATCGGGTTAAGAAGTTATCGTAAAAATGATGTCTCGATTATTTTCCAAGCTTACAACTTGCTTCCTTATTTATCGGCTCTAGACAACGTCATAGCAGCAATGGAAATCACTAAGACCAAGCAAGAGAATTATCGACAAGTTGCTTTAGATCGACTGGCTCGTGTAGGAATTGATGAAATATTAGCAAAAAAACAGGTGACCAAACTTTCGGGAGGTCAGCAGCAGCGAGTCGCTATCGTTCGTGCTATCTGCTGCGAACATCAACTAATCGTAGCGGATGAGCCTACTGGAAATCTAGATGAAACAACTTCACAAGATATCGTCAAACTTTTCCAAGAAATCGCCCATGAACAAAATCGCTGTATTATCATCGTGACTCATGAGATTGAAGTAGCAAAAAGCTGTGATGAAGTCTTTGAACTAAAAAATAAAAAATTTCAAAAAATCGAAGTTTAAAAAACAGGATAATGATCAAATAAAAAATCCGAACCATATCTGCGAGACAGATATGGTTCGGATTTTTTATTTGCTTGATTCAATTAGTAATAAGTGGTTTTTATTTTTTTTCGTCTTTTCGAGAAAACTTGTCTTTGACTTCGTCGCCTAAATTTCGAGCTTTTTCTTTGATGTCAGCACCTAGTGATTGTGCTTTCCCTTCTGTTTCTTTGCTCTTGTCGTCTGTTGCTTTGCCGTATGCTTCTTTTCCTTCACCGACTACTTTATCTTTCATATCTTTAGAACGTCCTTTTAAATCTGCCATTGTGCTTCCTCCTCTTAGTTTGTTTATTGATCTACCTTCAGGGTAACATCAACAACAGATACAGACAAACAGAACGCTCGTTTTCTAAAAAAGATAGTTAGAGCTGTTGATTAAAAACTTTTTTCGAAAGTCCCCCATACTTTGACTTCTTTTTCTTGGACCATTATTTCTCCTTTAGCGATAACTGTATCAATATCAAGCGTTTCTTTATCCAAGATACACAGATCTGCATCAGCACCAATTTCGATTTTTCCTTTTTTATCCAATTTCAATATACGTGCTGGATTACTGGTTATAGCTCGTAAGGCGATTTCCAAAGGGATACTTTCTTTTTGCACAGCTTCTTTGATCCCTACTAGCAATGCCTTGGCACTTCCTACTCCTAACCCTAGGAAATGATTGTTTTCATCAAAATAAGGCAAGCTTCCTTGTCCATCTGAGGTCATCGTGAAATTATCTAAAGAAACATCTTCCTCGATCAATCGTTTCAGTGCTTTGCTGAAGCGAACTTCACCATCTGTCTTCTCCCAAAAATCAGGATCTTCGCTAGCAGTGAAGTCAATCGTGCCACCACGTTTGGCAAATGCCACGCAAGCTTCAAATAATTCTGGTGTGCGATTTGCATGAGTAGGCAAAAATTGTGTGATCGGAATTTCTGTTTCTTCTACGATTCGTGTCAATAGCTCTAGCTTTCTTTTTCCTCCGCCTAAGTGGACATTGATGATCCCGGCTTTTCCGGATAACATGCCTCCTACACGAGCATCTGCTACTGCACGAGCGAACTCTTCAAAACTTGGCTGAGAAGAACGGTGATCGGATACTGCGATTTCTCCGATTCCGATAATTTTATCAATTGTCAAAAAGTCTTTGATGATAGAATCTGTTACTGTTTTTACCGGCAATCGGTACGAACCTTCGTATACATAAGTGGAGATTCCTTCTGCTTCCAGACCTTTCGCTTTGCTGATCAACGCAGTCATATCTCTACCTTCTCCGTCTGTTCCCAAACAACCGACAACTGTCGTTACACCAGCTGTAGTCAATTGGCTCAATGTGACTTCTGGCGTTCGATTTTGATAACCGCCTTCTCCTCCTCCACCTAAAATATGGAAATGACAGTCAATGAAACCCGGGGTTAGTACTTTTCCCTCACCTGAAAGTTCTTCTACTTCCACTCCTTCGTAGCCGCCTTCTAGCTGTTCTTCTACAGCCAAAATCTTCCCACCGGCAATCAGTACATCCATTTTTCCTAAGTAATCTGGTGCAAACACTTCAATTTGTCGAATGATTTTCATACATTTTTCCTCTTTCTTTAAGTATAACTGATGATAGGATCTTAAAAAATAATCCAAACGATAGAATCTTTACTCCTTTGATTTTACCGTAAAATGACGGTTCTTGGAGTCCTTATCTACTGTTTGGATTACTTTTTTATTTACAGGTCTCCAGTACTACTGCAGACCTATTGCAATGGCAATCATGATGAAAATAGTTCCTAAAACAAACAGGAATCCTTGCATCTTGATTTGGAATCTTGCCCATTTTGCCCATTCGATCCGTGCAACACCTAGCACACCAATCAAGCTGGCTGATACGGGTGTAAAAGCGTCCATAAAACCTGAACCAAGCTGATAAGCAAGAACTGCTACTTGTCTAGATACACCTACTAAATCTGCCAGTGGAGCCATGATTGGCATAGTCAAAGCTGCTTGTCCTGAATTTGATGTAACAACCAAGTTGAACAAACTTTGGAAGATGTACATCGCCCAAGCACCAATGACAGCTGGAACACCGGTCAACGCAGTCCCGATCCCATGCAAAATCGTATTCAAAGCTGAAGGAACAGATGCATCAGATCCTCCCAAGACAAGAAGAATCCCTTTGGCCATACCTACTACGATTGCTGTACCAGCTAAATCAGCTGCACCAGATTGGAAAGAAGAAGCGATGTCATTGACTTTCATTCCATCTAATTTGAAAAGAACAGCAATGATTCCAGCAACTAATCCCATCACAAAGAATTGAGAAGCGATTTCTGGAATGTAATAGCCTTTTTGAGTCACGCCCCAAACGATCCAGACAAGGACAACTAACATCTCTAATAAGATCAGTTTATGCCCAAGCATGAATTTTTTATTTTCATCAGATGTCTTTTTGATATGAGAACGGAAATAATCATCTGATTTGTAAGTCAACGAACTTTCTGGTTTTTTACGGATTTTTTCTGCATATATCATCATATAACCAGCGGCTAATGCAGTAACAACTACCCACATAATCAATCGGAATGTCGCACCAGACAACACGGGGATTCCAGCAATCCCTTGAGCCACCGCTACGCTAAACGGGCTCATCCAAGAGGTCGCATTTCCGACTTGAGATGCGACATAAGTCACGGTTACTGCTACGATCGAGTCATATCCTAACGCAATGACAAATGGAACCATCACCATTGAGAATGGAATTACCTCTTCTGCCATCCCGAATGTAGCGCCACCGAATGAAAAAGCAAAGAATAATAGCGGTAAAGCTAAACGCTCCAGTCCCTTAGTTTTACTGATAAATGCATAGATACCTGCGTCGATCGCTCCGGTACGCATAATAATACCAAAAGCACCTCCAACAACAAGGATCAATGCAGCGATCCCTACAGCAGATCCATACTTATCTCCAGATACTAGTCCTTCAAAAACAAAATTTAAGAAACCAAAGCCGCCAAAATCATCTGTTCCCCATATTTTGGCTGTTTTATGCAATTTTTTAGAAGTATCATAGATATTTTCGCCGTACTGATCGTAAAGCACATCATCTGTCAAGGAGATTTCATCTAGTTTTTCCTGCGTAAGATTTTTTTCTCCGTCAGCAATGACTTTTTCCAATCCTTTTTCCGGAACATCCAGTTTTTCACGTTCTGCTGGATGATCTTGCAGTTCTTCTAATTGATCAAACACATACGACTTATCCAGCTCGTAAGCATAACGGAAGGAATCTTGACGTAAAACAGTACGAGTACTTGTTTCGCCATTTGCATCTTTGTATTCAATATCTTGCGTGCTGAACTTTCCTGCTGGAACGACAAAAGTCAGTATCCATGCAAAGATGACTACACCAAAAATAATGACATACGTATGGGGTGTCGATAATTTAGTGAAGTCGCGTTTCGGTTTTCCTGAAGAATTTGTTTTCTTCAAATTTATTTCTTCCTTTCTTTTTTCAGTAATTTTGATGAATAAAAAATGGATAATCAAATGAATTATACAGTAAAAATGACATTTCCACATGAATAATTTATTAGAAAATCACTTTTTTCTATTTTGCTTTTTTTCTCCTATGTATGATTATTTTTTTCTCTTTCCATTTATATTAAGTATTTTATTTCTCTGTTTTTCCTTAAAATTCTTTTTTTATTTTTAGATTAGAGAAAATCTCGTCCTGTTTTTTTCATTTTACAATCATTGAAAAATTGAATTTCATTGCAAAAAAAAATAATAAACACTTATAAATATCCATTATCTATCCTTCAATTTTTGTGTATTTTCTTTCTATTAGAAAAAGGTATCCTGTTGGACAATTTTGTTATATCAGGTAAACTTCATTGCAATAATGATAACAAATGTACTATAATTACTTTGTAAAGAGTTTTGGGGAAGACTCTTTCATCAACGTGTATTAAGAGACAAGAAAGAATCCATATGGATTCTTTCTTGTCTCTTTTTCCACTACTTTTTATTTTTCTGACACTACATATTCTTATAACTCATTTCTCATAACTGTGAAACAACTTATAAAAATAACAAACTTTAAACAAAACAAGCTTAAAATCAAAGATGATCCATCTTAAAATAACTAAAATAAAAAAATTAGTCGTTGTTAATCCTCATTAATAATCGTTTTCTTTTTTTCAAACGCTCCATTTTTATGTGGAACATTATTTTTTTAAGGAACTTTGTCAACATGTGGATAACTATTTTCCACTTGTGTCCTGGACTAGCTGTTTTGCTGTAAAATACAAAACTTGCTGCAGCAAAAAGATCGTTGCAAGAGAGGCTGTTCCGCAGATCGCTGGATCTAGATTTGGCAAAGTCAAGACTGCATCATGTAAATTGGCGTGGTTGTCCAAAACCAAATCAGCAAATTCAAATAATCGCAAACCACTGCTGTGTTGCGATTTGATACTTCGTGACAAATCAAATCCAGTAACAATGATTAATGGATGACCATTTTCTTTGATCCACTGAGCTAGTTCGATGATTGCCGGGTTTCTTCCTTCATTCGAAAGAAGAAGAAAAATGTCTTCTGATTTGACAGAAAGCTGATCAATAATTGCCTGTCCTGCACCTTCTAGCGTTTCATAGACACCTCCGGCTGGATTTTCAATCAATATACTTGGTACAAGATCCGGGGTTTGATCCCAAAATTCAAATGCTACACCACTTAGTGTGCGGCTAGCATATATCTGCAATCTACCACCTTGATTAATTTGTTTCGCAATCCAAGTGCCAGCTTGAAGCATCAGCGGCTCTTCTATCCTTAATTTCTCTTCCAATTGGTGATAATAGTCAAAATAACATAAACTCATTTATCTCTCCCGCCTAGCTATACTTGACATGAATAGAAACAGCTGCCTAATCTAAGGAAGTACATAAAAAAACAGTAGTTAGACAGTAACACATGTGGTCTTTGCTGTTTCAAACACAAAAAAGGCATTGAACGAATACGCCCAATACCTTGACATAGCAAATAAAACAACGTGCAGACCATGGAAAATATCTACATAGGGGTAGAATTTTCACCCTAGATTAGGTACAATAAATTAGGTCGATGCACTGCATTGACTATGGCAAAATGATCGGTCAGGGTGTATGTGTGTGACTGGTCATTCCCTGATTCTTAGCGCCAACTAAGGGTCAGGGAGCCTTTTTTATTCAGCTGTTTCTATCTGAATTTATTGTAAGTAATCTCTTATCCAAGTGCAAGCACGAAAATACAAAAAAACATTGGTATGATTTATATATATATAAATAACATAAAAAAAGGAATGGCTTATCCCGATACAACAAGTATTCCTTTAAAAAAGATTCTTTTATATAAGTGAAAAAAGCTTTTTTTCACCAATTAAATAAATCTCTCATCTCAATAGTTTATCCATTATTTTATCTTTTTTTTTGCGTATACCTACTAAATATTACCGTCTTCTTCTCGTTCTTCTACTTTGTTCGAGAGAATCTGTACTAGAAAAAGTAGTTGTATGTCTACCTTTTCTGCCTATCCGAGACTTTCTTTTCATATATGGGATATAAATGATTAGATACAGTACAGCAAAAAATAAAGCAAATACGCAAGCTTCCCAACTACCTAACGCCAATTCAACCATCAAGGTAGCAACCGCAACGGATGCTGCATACCAGATAAAAATCAGAAACGTTTCTTTTTTTCTGACCATGCGAAACATGATAAATAGACTAATAAGCAATAGTGGCAACACAAATATCCAATTGCTTCCTTCCATCAGCCACTTGAGTATATCAAGCAGCGACTGTGCAACAGCGACTAATTTTCCCATAGTGAACACACACCTTTTTTTATA
>NZ_JAKZIW010000026.1:0-29899 GCF_031143325.1 Enterococcus sp. FR204
TCGTCCAATTTCGTAAAACAACCGTAACGGTTGTGTAAAAATATCATTTTAGAGCATGAAAAAAAGGAGTGGATTTCTCCACTCCAAAAAAGTCTAACTTTTGGGGGTCACTACAGTGTCACAGTCCTTTTTTTAGTAAAAGGATACATTTCTTCCTTGTATATTCCATGCGTGTTCGTGAGAAAGCATATATAATTTAATTAACAGATAGTTAGGGGGAGAAAAAATGATTTTTTCAATTACAATGAAACTGGTATTCGGGTTGATCGGTTTATTATTAGTGGTACGTTTGCTTGGGAAGAAATCCATGTCAGAAATCACACCGTTTGATTTAGTCTATACGCTTGTTTTAGGTGGGATCTTAGAAGAATCAACCTATGATGACAATGTCCATGTAGGACATGTCCTATTTGCCATTGCGCTTTGGGCAGTAATGATTTATGGTATCGAACGTATCGTCCAAAAAAATGAAAAGGTCAATCGTTGGGTCAAAGGCGAGCCATCTGTTCTAATCAAAGACGGCGTCATCAACATGACAGAGTTGACAAATAACCATATCGAGATGGAGCAGTTGCGAGCAATCTTAAGACAGCAGGAATGCTTTTCTCTTGAAAATGCCAAACATGTTATCCTAGAGAATGCCGGTCAAATGAGTGTATTGAAAAAATCAGATGAAGACAAAGCTTTATCGATCCTGCTTGTAGATGAAGGGCAAATTCAGCATAAAGTGCTTCAGTCCAATCAATTGACTGAAGCATGGCTTACGGAGAACTTGAAGAAAGAAGGCTATGCAGATGTAAAACAGCTGATTTATGTTGAATGGTCAGAAGAAAAAGGGCTCTACATACTAAATAAAGAAGACGTCATGCATGAATCTTACCGAATAGATGGATAGACAGAGGTTGTGAAATCAGCGCCTTGGATTGTTACTCAAAACTAAGCGACTTTTTCACAACCTCTGATATCTAATATACGTTGTTCCAGAAGTTGCTTCTTCGAAAAATAAGCCAAAATTCCACAAAAATTTAAGAAACAATTTTCGAAAAATCCTTTCTTATTTTTTGAAGTTGATCACTTCTGTCACAACCTCTCATGTCACAAACCATTTTTTTGTTTCCTTTAACCCAATATACCGTACGTCTTCCCACAATATCGGCTGATGGTCAATCATAAAGTAATCTTCATAGGCTTCACCAATGAAGTGCCCTTCGACCTCATCCAAGAGTCTTCCAAATTCATCTTTTAAATTGAGCTGAATGATTACTGCTTTACGAGATAAAAAGGCTTCTGTCAGTATACTATCGATTTCTTGCAATGTCATTTGTTGTTTAGGAAGAGGCTGTTTGCGTGCTTCTTCTTCATTTTTTTTGATACCGTTGACTAGTTCTTCCATCGCAAAAGCAGTCCCCCATTTTAATCCAAATGGCCGATCTCGATACTCGTTATAGTCAATGAATTTTTTTGCTGTCCGTCTCATCTTTTCCACCTTCTAATCCACTCATACCACCTGCATGCCCGCCAACGAGAGAACTACGTGCGATGGCGCGTCCTCCTTGCAAGAGACTATGCGCATGGATGATTGATTGAAAGCCGTATTTTTTTCTAATCGTATCGACAACAAAATCAACTTTCGCTTCATTTATCTGCTTTTCAGGATCTTCAAAAAGGTTAAGCTGTAAACCTGTCGCGTATACGAGGTCGGAACAGTTCACGCCTACACGCCGAATATCCTGGTAGTGGTAATGCTGGTGGAAAATGGTCAATAAAGCATCTGCTAGATCTCTGCTAGCATTTGTCGCTTCGATTTTCATTTGCTGGTGAAACCCGGTCTTGCCATTTGGATCAAGATAGCCTAAAGAGTATCCTACCCATAAGCTGACTACTTGTGTTTTTGCTGCAGATCGTCTCAAGCGAGTGCCGACTTGGTCGGCCATTTCTTTGATAACGATCTCGATTTCTTCTCGTCTTGTATAATCTCTATCTAGGATTTGACTATTTCCGATACTTTTTGATTTTGGTGTATATTCTTGTCCCAAAAAACTTCGATCGATCCCCCAAGCATGGGCATAAAGCTGAGTACCGATGACCCCTAGCTTGCTTTTCAAGTGATAATAATCCGCGTGAGCTAAATCATAAACAGAATGTATACCCATTTGTTTCAGACGTTTTGCTGTTCGTTTGCCGATTCCCCAAAAGTCAGTGATATCTGAGATTTTCCATAACTTTTCTGGTACATCTTCATAACGCCATTCAGCAAACATTTGCTTTCCGTCTTTTGAGCCATTGTCTAAGGCTAGTTTAGCAAGTAGCGGGTTATCGCCAATTCCTATAGTCGTGTAGATTCCGGTCTGCTCAAACACATCTTTATGGATCAGTTTAGCCATGTCGTACGCATTTGTTTTACCAAAGAGTGCCATGCTATTTGTTACATCAAGGAAGCTTTCATCGACGGAATAGACATGATGGTTCGCTTCGTCTGCATATTTTTTATAGATAGAATTGATTTCTCTGTTCTTTTCAATATAATAGGCCATCCTTGGGGCAACAATATATAAATCACTTGGATAGGGGAAGGGAAGATCTCTGGCACGGCTGATATTGGTGATGCCGTAAGCTTTTTTTGCTGCAGGACTGGAAGCCAAGATTAATCCGCTACCCCGTGTTTCTGTCGAATCGGACGGATAGGACATGACTACTAATTTAGTTGTAAGGGGATCAAGATCCTTTTCAACGCACTCTACGGAGGCGTAAAAAGATTTGCAGTCAATACATAAAATATCTCTTGAAGGTTCTTTTTCATAAACAAATACCGGATTTTGATTCGCCCACATAACAATCACCTCTTCAATACAATTAGAACACATGTTCTCTTTCTGTGTCAATAAAAAACAGCAATTTTCGAATACGAGCAAAAGGCTCACATTTGAAAATTGCTGAGAGGTTATTTTTATCTATTTGTTTTTAGCTGAGATCATTGATTTTTTTATCAAACATGAACAGCTTCTGGATCGATCTTTGTTGTCCCATTTCCAATGTGTGCAACATAAAATTCCGGAGCATAGCCGACAACTTTCATGTATTCATCATAGACATTGTTTTTGAAGGCAGGTATATTTTCTTCTTTGACAAGAGCAATCGCACAGCCACCAAATCCAGCTCCTGTCATTCGTGCACCTAAGACACCTTCTTGTTTTTGAGCAGCATCTACTAGTGTATCTAATTCGATCCCAGTTACTTCATAATCATAGCGAAGAGAGTGGTGAGAATCATTTAACAGTTGACCAAATGCTTCTAAGTTCCCAGCTTCTAATTCAGCTTTTGCCTTCAAAGTCCGCTGATTTTCAGAAACGGCATGGCGAGCTCTGCGTATCAATGTATCATCGCCGATTTGGTCAATAGTTGATTCAAATTCTTCTTCATCTAAGTCTCCTAAAGAAGAGATAGGCAAAGTTTTTTGCAAACGTGCCAAGGCTTCTTCGCATTCGCTACGGCGTTCATTGTATTTTGAATCTGCCAATTCCCGTCGCTTATTCGTATTCATGATGACGATTGCATAACCATCTAGTTTCACTGGGACCATTTCGTATTTCAGCGTATTTGTATCTAATAAGATTGCATGATCTAGCTCACCGAAGCCGATGGCAAACTGATCCATGATACCTGAATTGACACCGATGAATTCATTTTCTACTTTTTTACCTGTTTGGACTAGTTCCAAGCGATCTGTTTTTAAATCAAACAGATCTTCTAATACAACACCTACTAATAATTCTAATGAAGCGCTACTGGAAAGTCCTGCACCATTAGGGATTGTTCCTTCCACTAACAACTCAAACCCATGATCGATTGAGTGTCCAGCTTCTTTTAATTTAAGGACCATTCCTTTTACGTAATTTGCCCAGTTTGCTTTTTTATCATATTCTAGCTCATCTAAAGTAAAACTAATGACACCAATATCGTCAAAGTTTGTGGAATAAACTAATATTTTATTATCGTCTCGAGGTGCTGCTACACCTTGCGTTCCATAAGTGATGGAAGCGGGGAAGACATGGCCTCCATTGTAATCTGTGTGTTCACCAATCAAATTGATGCGTCCTGGTGAGAAGTATTGTGTAGTTTTTTTAGGTCCGAATGTTTCGGCAAATTTTGTGTTTAAGCTTCTTTTGATTTCCATGATGAGTTATTCCTTTCCTGTTTTGATTTTGAATTCTGTCACTGTTTCAAATACTGATCCGGCTTTTAAATGAATCAAACCAAATGCTGAGAAGCGCTCTGCACCTGGAGCTGTTTGAGTCTCAAATGTGATGCCACCGTGATGTGCCAGTTTTCGGTTGCGCATTTCTGGTGTTTCTGTGCCGAAATTTGCAGTGAAAATAACCACACTAGAAGCATCTGTAGCAATATCTACTTGGATTCTTTTATCGGGGCTAGTCAAGCGAGCGGCTTCTTTATCCAAGCCGGTTTCTTTTAAGAAAAATGGATGATCGATTCCGTCAACAAGATTTTTTTGATCCAAATCACTAGCAAAAACGGACGCTAATTTTTTAGGTATTTGAAAATCGAAAGCACTTCCTGCAGCATTTTCTTTTACCCCTATAGGAATACTATCTGTTCGCAAAGGAGCATAAGCTTCGCTATTGAGCCAAAGCTCATGTTGATCGATTGATTGAGAAGCATCTCCCGTCAAGTTGAAGTAAACATGATTTGTCGGATTGAATAAAGTATCTTGGTCACTGGTGCCGCGAGAGGTTACTCGCCAGATATTATCTTGTGTCAAAGTATAGCGGATTTCCACATCCATTGTACCTGGAAAACCATGTTCTCCGTCGGGACTTGTAGTAGTAAAAATGACAGAAGCTTCATTTTCGCCATTCAAAATGACATAAGACCATTTTTTTAATTCAAATCCAGGAGCACCACCATGCAGATTATGTCCAGTTTTTGGATCTGTGGCTAATTGGTAAGTTTTTCCATTGAGAGAAAAGCGGCCATTTTCGATTCTCCCTGCGGTGCGACCGATAGAAGCACCGATATACGGATCTTTTTCGATATATTCTTCAGCGGTATCAAATCCCAAAACTAATTCTCGATCATTTGATTTTAAACTGACGATTCTAGCACCTAAATCAGAGATAGAAAGTGCTAGCTTGTTTTTGTTCTCCAAGGTTATCAAGTGATAACCTTGGCCAAAATCTTTTTCTGTAATCTTCATTTTCAAGATCCTTTCTTAATGGGAAGGAACTACTGCATCGTGAAGTTCATCTTCCATTGTATCAGCTGGAGCCAATTTGTTTTCCAATTCCTCAACGATTTGTGCATGTTTTTTCTCTGTCAATGTAATCTTCCAAGCAAAAATAATAGCGGAGAAAATCATCAAAGCAGCAGGAGCATAGAATGCATAAGCTTTGAAAGTCGTTACGCCATGAGCAGTGATATCAGCAGCAGTAGCATTACCAGTCATCCCAGAAGCGATAGCGACAAACCCTACGATCCCGTTAGACAAAGCACCAGCGATTTTATCTAGTAAAGGGCGAATTGATAGAGTAACAGCTTCGTTACGGATACCATTTTTCCATTGACCATATTCAACAGAGTCTGTGATCGTCATCAAAGCGGATAAGAAAATCAATTGTTGAGGGAAGTAGAACAATACTAGCCCGATGATAACGATTGGCAAACTTGAACCTGCGATCGTAAAGAAAAAGTAAGAAGAAATCATCATTGCGATCCCTCCAAGGTAAACGTAGCGACGAGAGATGACGCGTGTAAGCATTGGGAATAGTGGAACAGCTACTAAACCAAGTAAGGCAGCAACTAGACCAACGATCCAAAATTCAGTTGGTTGGCCAAGTACATATTTGAAGAAGTAGAATAATACGGCAGTTGTTGCTACATTGGCAATCGCATAAGCGATATAAGCAAGGGCAAGCCACATCAACTGATCATTTTGAGCAACTGCTTTGAACACATCTTTGATCCCAGCTTTTTCATTTTGCTGACGGATCGCAGTATCGACTTCTTTTGTGCCCAAGGCAGTGATAATCGCAGTACCGCCTGAAATCACAGCAGCAATCACACCGAACCAGAACCAGCCTGAAGCGCCTTCAATATGTTTATGAGTAACAAGATAGGTAAAGAAAGTAACGATAGGGACAACGACTAGAGTAGTACCATTTGCACCTAGAGAAGAGCCGAAACGAGCAAACGTAGCAAATTTTTCACGTTCCTTTGTTTCCGTACTCAAAGCTGGAATCATTGACCAAAAAGCGATATCCTTAAATGAATAAAAACTATCCAATAAGATGAAAACGATTGCAAATAATATGATAAATAAAGTCGTATTATGAGTAGCTAAGCCAAAGAAATTGGTAAAGATTGCTACCAAGAGTACGGAACTAACAACGCCGCCGATAACTAACCATGGTTTGAATTTACCGTATTTTGTACGAGTATTATCGATGATGCCACCAATCAAAGGATCAAAAATAATTTCAACTAAGCGGATACCTACAACTAAGCTTGTAACTGTAGCAATCATTTTTGCATTCGTTGCCTTATCTGTTCCTGCGAACATCTGGCTTGTCACGAATACCATAAAATAAGTGCTTAATGTAACATAGAATGTGTCGTGTCCAAAAGCGCCTAAAGCGTAGGACACACGTTGGATCATTTTGCTTTTCATAATCTGTATTCCTCTCCTGTTCAATATATAATACTAAGTAAACCGGTTACAACGAATAACAAAGATCTTTTAATGACTTAAACTTAACAAGAAATCGCTTCCTTTTTAATATATTTCTGTGACTTTTATTTAACTTTTTGTTGCATTATACTAAAGGAGTAAGGAGGGATAGACGTGGAGCAATCGATTTTTTTAAAAAAGGAACATCAACAAGTAGAAAAAGAATTGTATTTTGATTTTTGTGGTTTCTCTAAAACGATGCCGTTTCATTCTTTTGGTCCTGCTATTCGCAATGATTACATCCTGCATGTCGTGATGGAAGGCAAAGGATCTTATCATGTGAAAAATCAACAATTCCAATTGAAAAAAGGTGATCTGTTCTTGATTCGTCCAGGAGACTCGACGTTTTACTTATCAGATGGAGAAGATCCGTGGATGTATTGCTGGCTTTCATTTGGTGGGAGTGCTGCAGAAGAAATCATTCGGCAGTCGCTTTTCAGAGAAGACCAATACACGATGGTCTCTTCTGACATACAAAAATATATCGACATTATTTTAGAATGCATGAAAGATACGGAAGAAACCTTGGAAAATGAATTACAGTTAACAGCATTAACCTACCGTTTTTTATCAGTCCTTTTAAAAGATGGCGGAAAGGTCAGCGGTGGTGTACAAAAGGTTCATTCCTCTTTAGCTGTTGAGACAGTCAAATACATCGAGGCACATTATGCTGAAAAATTGTCTGTTGAGGAAATCGCCCAGCATTTAGCGGTCAATCGGAGCCATTTGTCGCGAGTATTCAAAAATCATATGGGTACCAGTATCAAGGAATATTTGATCGGGGTACGGATCAATCGAGGGGCGTTTCTTCTTTCTCTGACGGATGAATCCGTGGAAAGTATTGCCTATCAAGTAGGGTTCAATAGTCTAGTCGTATTTAGCCGAATGTTCAAAAAGAGTACCGGAGAAACGGCTACGAACTATCGTAAACGTATGAAAAACGAAAATTTTAAGAATATTGCTTTGGATACCTTGAAAAAACAGTTGGAAAAACAAACCGCAGTTTCTTGGACAACCTGATTAGTCTGGTTAAAATGATAAGCATCGGCAAAAGAAACTTGTGGCGGTTATGCTACACTGTAAAGCGAAGACTAAAAAGGAGGAAAAGGGATGCGTACACTTATCATCATTAGCCATCCAACGATCGAAGAATCTTTAAATCAGCAATTTTTCAAAGAAGCTTCTGCTGGTTTACCAGCTACTTGGCATCATTTGGAATCAAGTTATCCAGACGGAAAAATAGATATAGAGACTGAACTACAGCTCTTGGCCCAGCATGATCGGATCATTTTCCAGTTTCCGTTTTACTGGTATAGTTCTCCTGCTCATTTAAAAATTTGGCAAGATAATGTCTTGGAACGAGCAGCACATGTATTAAAAGGGAAAGAACTAGGAATCGTATTGACAACAGGTGTGGCGGAAAAAGAATACCAAGCTGGAGGAAAAGAAGAATATACGATTTCCGAATTTTTGAGGCCGTATCAGCGAATCGCAAATAAATTCCATATGACCTATCTTCCGCCATTCGTTTTAGCACAATTTATGTATTTATCCCAGGAAAAACATTGGGAGAAGCTAATTGCTTATCAGCAGTATCTCTCATTGGAAGGCAAACCATCGCTGACTCAGCGGATTGACTGGTTTATTCAAAGAGTACAGGAAAATCAGAAAATGCAGGAAGAAGAATCTGAAAAACAAGCATATATCGTAGAAGCACTGACTGAGGCAAAAGAGCAGATCGAAGACTTGACCTTTACACTGCAAGAAATGAAAGGAACTTCATTATGACAAATGATTGGCTGATCCAACAATTAGATGAATTAAGCGAAAAATCAGAATATCAAGACCGTGCGCTCTTATATGAAATAAAGAAACTGATGGCTGAGATAGACGAACGAACAATGCAGCTGCAAGGAGAAATCGACGGACAATCTTGGAATCATCTCAACTGGTGAAATTTTCTTATAAATAACAAAGATAAAAATGTGCACAGCGGCAATTATTTGCTACAATAAGAATATGAAGCGTTTGATAACGCTATTATACATAAAAATTGGTGGTGAAAAAAATGTATGATGAAAATGAGTGGGGAGAAAATGTTCGGATGACCCGAAGAAGACAGCAAAAACAGGCAGCTCGTAAGCGGATGATCATGATTGGGGCAGCAGTTGCCGTGTTTTTGATCATAGCAGGAGGAGTTGCGGGTCTATATTTTCATGGAAAAAATTCGTCAGAAGCGAAAAGTACGACCATAACGGAAACAACGACAAAGAAAACAGAGACGAAACAAACAAGTGAGTCATCAACTAAAACAAAAGAGACACAAACTTCTGAAGAAAAAACAGCAAATGGTTTGCCAGAGCAACTTCAAGCAATCGTAAATGATTATTCGAAAAAGATCGAAGAAAAGACGCCTGCATTGATTGAAGAATACCAGACAGAAATTCAGGGAAATCAAGAGGGCATAGCTGGTTTATCAGCAGTTGCTAACCAAAAAGCACGTGAGCTTCAAGCAATCTCCGACGAAGGGATCAGAAAATTACGTGCAGCGTATCAGGCAGCAGAAAATAAAGACGGTGTAGACTTAGATACTTTGATCAATCAATTATCGGCTAATTATACGAATCATGTAGCTAAGATTTCCGATATTTATTTGCAGACTAGCGCCTCTCTTCAAGCAGAGTCAACAAGCACACAAGACACAACATCTTCTGATTCTGAGACGGCAGAGTCGGTAGAAGCTTCTGAAATGCAAGCTCGAACAACACAAGACACAACAGATTCCTCTGAAACTAATACCAACAGCGCGACTTCACAGGCTGCGACAACCGTAGTTTTGGAAGGAGAAGGTCCAAATCAAATAGCCGAACGAACTGGCGTACCAGTAGAAACGATCTTGTCGCTGAATGGGATGAGCATGGAGAATTATTTCCTGACTCCCGGTGAGACGCTAAAATTGAATTGATAAAAGCAATAAAAAAGAACGAAGCTTCCACTAAGGTGAAGCTTCGTTCTTTTTTTATTTTCCGGTTCTTTTTTCGCGTACAAAGTAATGGATCGTCATGTAAAGCAAGAAAACGAGTCCAATAATCAATGAGATTCTCGTTTCAGGATTGATAAACATGAAAATCAATACGATAGCTAAAAAAGCAAGTGTCACATAATTCGTATAAGGAGATAGTGGCATTTTAAAAGGATGATCATGCATTTTATCTGCGTGCTTCTTTTTGAAGCGAATCTCGCTGATCAAAATCACTACCCAAGGAACCATACCAGGCAAAATACTTGAGCTGTATACGAAAACGAAAATATTTTCTGACTGGTTGATGAACATTGGTAGAAGATAATTTAAGATCAGACCAATTAAGATTCCACCTGAGATTGCTACGACAGGATAAAAAGGCGCGCCGTGACGAGAAAGTTTCAGAAATTTTTTAGACATCTTTCCATTCATGGCAAGTGTATAGACCATACGACTTGCGCTGAAAATCCCTGAATTGCAACCTGATAATGCCGCTGTAATCACGACAAAATTAATCAGTCCTGCAGCAAATGTAATGCCGACTTTAGAAAAAGTTTGTACAAAAGGTGAACCAATCTCACTCAATTGATTCCACGGATAGATACTCACAATGATAAAAATAGCACCAATATAAAAAATCAAGATTCGACCGATAGTGGACTGGACAGCTTCAATGATCGTCTTTTTAGGATTCTCTGCTTCACCAGCAGTCATTCCGATCAGTTCGATTCCTTGATAGGAAGCAACAACGATCGATAATGCAAAGAAAAATCCTTTGACGCCTCCAGTGAAGAATCCACCATTTTTCCAAAGATTTGAAATCCCTACTGCCTGACCATGATTACCAAATCCAAATAAGATTACCCCAAGACCTGCAATGATCATCAAAATGATCGTTATGACTTTGATGATCGAAAACCAAAATTCTAATTCGCCAAACGCCTTGACAGAAATAAGATTTGCCAACATAAGAAACAAGACGACAATGATCCCGGGAATAATTGCCGGCAAATCAGGCCACCAATAATTCATATAAGATCCTACAGCAATCACTTCACTTATTCCTACGACAATATATTGAAAAATATTACTCCAAGCGGTCAAGTAGCCAGCCACAGGATGGATGTACTCGCTCGCGTAATTTGCAAAAGAACCAGTCGAAGGATCAACGTAAAGCATTTCGCCTAAAGCACGCATAATCAAATACAAAAAGAATCCTGCAATCGCATAGGCTCCCATCACTGAGGGCCCTGTCCAGCGTATGGTTGAGGAGGCACCCATAAACAGACCGACACCGATCGTTCCACCTAGTGCGATCATTTGGATATGACGGGCACTAAGACTTCGAGTTAACTTTTCTTCTTCCATACAAAAACTCCTTTCGTTGTTGAGTCAACAAGAAAAAATAATCAAACGTTTCAACACATGTTTTTCATTATTAGGTTAGCCTTATTGAACTCTTGATGTGATTCTACAGAAAATTTTCATAAAATGCGAGGAAAATTCGAAAAAAACTTTTTCATCATTCTACTTGAAAATGCTTTCCATTTTAGTTAAACTATATTTAAATAAAAAGTTAGGTAAACCTAAAAAGGAGTGTAAGATTTGGAACGTACGGCCATTGTAATTCAAGAACTTTCAGCCGCTTATCAAGGGAAAACTGTTTTGAAAACTATCAACTTGACGATAAATCCACAAAAGATTACCGGTATTATCGGACCAAACGGTGCAGGAAAATCAACATTTATGAAATCTTTGCTAGAGTTGATACCAGCTACTACTGGTAAAGTCACCTTTTCTGGACAGCCGGTAAACTCAGTCCGTAAAAAAATAGCCTACGTGGAACAGCGAAGTGAATTGGATCTTTCCTTTCCAATTGATGTATTAGGCGTTGTACTTTTAGGAACATATCCATCTTTACGAATTGGACAAAGACCTGGGAAAAAAGAAAAAGAACGTGCAAGACAAGCTTTGAAAAAAGTAGGGATGGAAGAATATGCCAAAAGACAGATCAGCGAACTATCGGGTGGACAGCTTCAGAGAGTTTTTATTGCAAGAGCTCTAGCCCAAGGAGCAGAATGGATCTTTTTAGATGAACCATTCGTAGGGATTGATGCGTTAAGTGAACGAAAGATCTTTGACATCTTGCAGGAATTGAAGAATTCAGGAAAAACGATTTTGATCGTCCATCATGATCTTCATAAAGTAGAAGAATATTTCGATGAGGTTATTCTTTTAAATAAACAGCTGATCGCTTCCGGTCCAGTACAAGAAGTCTTTACATCGAAGAACCTTCAATTGGCCTATGGTGAGATCATCAGACATTTAGTAAAAGGAGGAGAGAAAAAATGATCCAATCCTTTATTGATGGATTAATGAATTATCAATTCCTGCAATACGCTTTGGTCACTTCCATGCTTGTAGGACTTGCTTCTGGAGTCATCGGTTCTTTTATTATTTTACGAGGGATGTCTTTGATGGGAGACGCTATCTCTCACGCAGTTCTTCCAGGTGTAGCCATTTCTTATATGTTTGGTTTTAGTTACATCTTTGGAGCCACTGCTTTTGGGATGCTAACAGCAGCAGTGATTGGTTTCGTGACTCAGCGGAGCCGATTGAAAAATGATACAGCGATTGGAATTGTCTTTAGCTCCTTTTTTGCATTAGGGATTATCTTGATTTCATATGCCCAGAGTGCGACAGATTTGTATCATATTTTATTTGGGAATGTCTTAGCTGTTAGGGAAAGCGATTTGTTGCTGACAGCACTCGTTAGTGGAATCGTCTTGATATTTGTCTTTTTCTTTTATAAAGAATTGAAGATCACATCGTTCGATCCGACAATGGCAAAAGCTTATGGGCTGAACACATCGCTGATCCATTATCTTTTGATGTTCTTTTTGACATTAGTGGCTGTAGTCAGTTTACAGACAGTAGGAACAATCTTGGTGATTGCCATGTTGATCACACCAGCCGCCACGGCTTACTTGCTAACGAACCATTTACTGAAAATGATCATTACAGCTGCAGGAATCGGTATGCTAAGTGCAGTTGTTGGTGTGTTTTTCAGTTATAGTTACAATTGGCCATCAGGAGCTACGATCGTGTTAGCATGTACCGCATTTTTTATCCTTGCTTTTTTATTTTCTCCAACAAAAGGAATTTTATTTCAGAAAGGAAGCAGATAGATGAAAACAAAAAAATCACTCTTTTTAATCTTGGCAGTTAGTTTCTTGGTATTAGCCGGTTGCGGAAAGCAGGCTTCTGACCAAGCGGATGAAGGAAGTAAAGAAAAGTTGTCAGTCGTGGCTACCAATTCGATCTTGGCGGACATGGCAAAAGAGGTCGGAACAGATCAAATAGATATCCACAGTATCGTACCAGTCGGAACAGATCCGCATGAATATGAAGTACTACCAGAAGACATCAAAAAGGCAAGCGATGCGGATGTTATTTTATACAACGGTTTGAATCTTGAAACAGGTAACAGCTGGTTCGATAACTTGATGGAAACGGCTAAAAAAGAAGAAGGAAAAGATTATTTTGCAGTTAGCAAAAATGTAGAACCTCTTTATTTAACTAGCGGTGAAGAACATACAAAAGCAGATCCCCATGCTTGGCTAGACCTATCTAACGGAATAAAATATGTGGAGGAAATCGCACGTATATTCTCTGAAAAAGATGCAGAAAATGCGACACTCTATAAAAAAAATGCAGAAGCATATGTGGAAAAACTAAAAGAATTAGATACACAAGCGAAGGAAAGTTTTGCTTCTATCGAAGAGAACAAAAAATTATTAGTAACAAGTGAAGGAGCATTCAAATATTTTTCAAGGGCTTATGATTTGCCAGCAGCTTATATATGGGAGATCAATACAGAAAGTCAAGGTACGCCTGATCAAATGAAAGCGATCATTGATCAGATAAGAGCAAAAGAAGTACCGGTTTTATTCGTGGAAACCAGTGTAGACTCAAGAAGCATGGAACGGGTAGCAAAAGAAACGGGTTTGAAAATCTATGATAAACTGTTCACTGATTCCATAGCAAAAGAAGGAGAACAAGGAGATTCTTACTATCAGATGATGAAATGGAATATTGAAACGATCCATGAAGGTTTGTCACAAACAAAAGAAAGCTGAAAAGTGCAAGGTCTAGCTTGAGGAGCAGACCTTGCATTTTTTATAAGAGATATGAAAAAAAATTATGCTGTTTTTCGTCGTACAGATACCTTTTTTGAAGAAATTCCGTTATAGTTAGAGTAAGGAAGGAAGGTGTGGCTATGAATTTTACACGTAAAGATAAATATACGATTAAAGAAGAAGTCTTTCGATTGATCAGCCAGCAGGAAAATACCGACAAGGATCAAGACCTTCAATTTCTTGAAGCAGAATTAGCTAAATTATTCATAGCAAATCAAAATGAGACAACAGAACCAGATGAAGAGCTGTACATAGGCAAATGGTTGTTTGATGAATTTCAGCCTTTAGATGAAAATACCGGTATCGGTTATTTTGTGTTCCTTTCTCCAGTCGGCTTCACACCTGGCGTATTAGTTAAACAAAACGACGAAATAACCGTCAAAGCATGGCCTGCATTATTTTCAGTCATCAAAGCAGAAGGAGTAATCAAAAAGATCCAGTCGGCCTATTATAAAAGTCAATTTATTGCCAACAGCAAATTAATGAATATGTTTTATAATCGTCTAGTAGAAATTGCCAGGCCTGGGAAAATCCCGCAAACATTCACGTACACACAGCAAAAAAATCTCTATGAAGAAGTATTGTATTCCCGCGATCTGTCTGAGTTTTCGCCATGGGAAGAGGTAAGGCTCCATGAACTGTTAAGTACAAAACCAGTTTCATTGAATTTTTTTAATGCATTAGATAACAAAAGAAAATTAATTTCAACAAATTATTGGGAAGTATTTGCTGCAAGAAAAAAATGGATGGAAGAAAAGAAGATTGCTGATCAGCAGATCCAGTTTGTCCAGCTGAAAAAAGAAAAACTATATTATGGGTTATACAGCCGTTAACAGCAAGCGAGGAAGACCATGACATTAAAAGAAGAAATCATACAAGAAAGCAAACGATTAGGAATTGACAAAATCGGGTTCACCACGGCGGAACCTTTTGATTCATTAAAAGAATCGTTGGAAGAACAAAAAGCAGCTGGCCATACTTCTGGCTTTGAACATCCAAATATCGATGAGCGTCTTTATCCAGAAATGACATTTGATCAGCCGAAATCGATCATTTCCATTGCACTTGCGTATCCTACTAGGATCCATGAAGAAGTGCCTAGGGATGAAAAACGCGGGCAGTTTGCTCGTGCTTCTTGGGGGATCGATTACCATGATATACTCAGAGACCGTTTGAACCGATTGATCGAATTCATCCAAACAAGAGCAGAAAAATGGCAAAAAGAAGAGGAATGGCGTCTAGCTCCGCAAGTAGATACTGGAGAACTGATCGATGTCGCTGTAGCACAGCGAGCTGGTTTAGGATTTATTGGACGAAACGGATTGTTGATCACTGAAGAGTTCGGTTCATTTGTCTATCTTGGTGAGATCGTTACTAATATTGTATTTGAGCCTGATAAACCAGGAGAATTTGGTTGCGGTGATTGTATGCGCTGCGTGACTGCTTGTCCGACAAAAGCATTGCTTGGTGACGGAAGAATGAATGCCCAGCGATGTTTGTCTTATCAAACTCAGACAAAAGGGATGATGCCGGAAGAATATCGTAAAAAAATGCGAAATGTCATTTATGGATGTGATATCTGCCAGTTAGTCTGCCCTTACAATCAAGGAAAAGATTTTCATTTTCATGAAGAGATGGAACCAAAAGTAGACGAAGTATATCCAAAATTAAAGCCAATACTTTCGATGTCTAATAAAGACTTCAAACAGCAATTTGGGCATTTAGCTGGTTCATGGCGTGGGAAGAAACCTTTGCAGAGAAACGCATTGATTGCTTTAGCTAATCTAGGTGATCGAACGGCATTGCCTGAGATTTTAGAATGTTTAACAGATGTCCGCCCTGTCATCAGAGGAACAGCAGCTTGGGCTATTGGACGTCTAGGAACAAAAGAACCGGAAAAATGGCTTGATGTATTAGATGAAATATTAGCTAAAGAAACAGAAGAAGTCGTTATAAACGAATTGGAACATGCCCAGAAATTATTGCGGAGAAAGTTAAAATAAAAAAATAGTTAACATTATTCAAAGTTTTTGTCCAGTAATTGTTGTAACAATTACTGGTTTTTTTGTATTTTTTACATTTTTTTAAGAGAATTTGATAAAAATCAAAAATTTTTTTGCTTTTTTTTATGGATTATTGCAGTAAATGTTACAGAATCTGCGTTTTTCATTCAAAAATAAAAAAACATAGAAAAACGATTACTTTGCTTATACAACAAGGCTTTTATGGTTTTGTATCAAAAAAATATTTGTTTAAATGTTACAAATATTAAATAATTCGTCATTTTGTCATTAAATGTCATGATTCTTTTACCTATGAAATATTTCTAAATGATAAAGTTAATAGCGTCGAAAGAATAAAAAACGGAGAAAAAAAGGAGTTTAATATGAATTCATTTAAGAAAATTGTTTTAGGTACAACTTTTGCTGCTGGTGCTACTGCAATGTTTGTAGGAACTACAAATGCTCACGCTGATGAAGTTTATACAGTAAAATCAGGTGATTCATTATCTAAGATCTCACAAAAATTTGCAGGAGACAACTCAATGATCGATGCAATTGCTGAAAAAAATTCGATCGCAAACATCAACCGCATTTATGTTGGTGAACAATTAACAATCCCAACTTCAAATGATTCTTCAGCAACAACAGAAAACAAAACAACAGAAAATACAGCATCTACAACTGAAACAGCAACGCAAGAACATACATACGTTGCACCTGTTGAAACAGTTGAAGTAGCTCCTGCTGCCCCAGCTGCTGCAACAGCGCCAACTTCAAGCTCTGCAAAAGAATGGATCGCACAAAAAGAATCAGGCGGTTCATACACAGCTACTAACGGACGTTACATCGGCCGTTATCAATTAGATGCTTCATACTTAAACGGCGACTATTCAGCTGCCAATCAAGAACGTGTAGCAGAACAATATGTAACATCTCGTTATGGTTCATGGGATGCTGCTAAAACATTCTGGTTAGCAAACGGCTGGTACTAAGCCGATAAAAGGAAAATGATGAAACCGAGAAACTTGTTTATTCAAGTTCTCGGTTTTTTTGTGTGAAAAATAACTCGTTTGCTTCCCACAGCGCAGCAGTACAAATAAAAACTCGAATAATGTATAATAAAGAAAACGTTTTTTTGTTTAGGGAATGAGGAGGAGCCATGAGTACAAAAGAGAGTCTCGAATTAAACGAAATCACAAGTGGAAATCCACTGTTATCCAGTATTCGATCGATTGTAGAAACGACATTTTACGGTAATAATGTTCATGAAGTTTTTGACAGGAAGACAGCTTATCAACTAGCAAAAGGGAGTCCAGGAACGATCATCACAGATTTAACAATCTCACATGCTGAAGAACTAGATTTACCAGCTGATGTCAGGACACTAGTATTCAATGATGGAAGCATTGTGGGAAGAACAGCAAGTGCTCGGCGGATCTTTGAGGACTTAGACAAGGAACAAAGCAAATACGAGAAAATTTTAAGAGAAGCTGTGTATCAAAGTCGCAAGCGCCAGTTTTACCATACAAAAGTAATCGTTGGCCTATCTGAAGAATTTTCTGTGCAAAGTCATTTGCTGATTCCAGAAGGATTTGAGAACAATTTGTATTCTTATTTGCTGAATTTTCAGCCAGCGAATTCGAAGATCTTAAAGACTTATCAAAAGTCTGTTTCCTTTGATGAGGGAGATCTTTATATCTTTTGTGATCCCGAGTGGACACATGAAACATTTCCCAATGGACTCATTTTGTTTGATGCTCTCCATAATACAGCGGCTGTGCTAGGATTACGTTACTTTGGAGAATTAAAAAAAGCGACTTTGACGCTTGCTTGGGCATTGGGAAATCGCAATGGTTTTATTGCCTGCCACGGTGGGATGAAACAATATGCTAGTAATGACCAGACCTATACGATGGCTGTATTTGGGTTGTCCGGTTCTGGAAAATCAACGATTACCTTAGCAAAACATACGGAAGGTCACTCTGTTTCGATCTTGCATGACGATGCTTTCGTTATTTCTCGAAAAAATGGTTTTGCTACTGCCTTGGAACCTTCTTACTTTGATAAAACACAAGACTATCCGTCTGATGATCCGGCCATTTCTTCTTTCCTTACTTGTCAGAATGTGGGCGTGACATGTACAAGTAAAGGAGAAAAAGTCCTAGTAACAGGAGATATACGAAACGGAAATGGGCGGACAGTCAAATCACGTTATGCGACACCCGACCGAGTCGATCATCTTAGCGAAAAGATCGATGATGTTTTTTGGATCATGAAAGATGATTCGCTTCCGCCAATTATCAAGATCAATGACCCAGTTTTAGCAGCGTCTTTTGGTGCAACATTAGCAACAAAACGATCAGACGCGGAAAATATCACTACAAAAAGACAGCTAGATGAGCTAGTCATTGAACCATTTGCTAATCCTTTCCGTGTCTATCCTCTTAGGGAAGACTATCAAGCTTTTCGAGAGTTGTTTTTGAAACAGCAAACAGCCTGCTATGTCCTGAATACTGGATATTTCGATGATAAAAAAATCAAACCTGAAACGACATTGTCAATCGTTGAAAGAATCGTGCAACAAACGGCAGAATTCAAGTCGTTTGGTCCATTTGAAGACATCCACTATTTACCTATACCAGATTTTCCTGTTTCTTTTGAGGATACGTCCTATAAAAATCTGGTGAAACAACGACTTGATATTCGTTTACGATTCATTGAAGCTCAGATAGGAAAAGATCTCTTGCCAGATGAAGCAAAAGAAAGTTTGGAGAATTTGATTCAGAAATTGAACTAAAATAACAGCTTTTTCAAGAAGTAATCCATGCGCAATATCGCTCGGGATCCTTACTTGAAAAAGCTGTTTTTCTATGATGGATTTTTCGTAATATAGGTGGAGATGTCCTTTTGATAATCTTCCATAGGCCAATGACCAGTATTTAAGAAGTTGGCTAATAGATAGCCGATATAAGGACCTGTGGTCAAGCCAGAAGAGCCTAGACCGCTAGCAGCCAGTAAGCTTGGATCATCTGGCAGTACGCCGAAAAATGGGGAAAAATCTGACGTATAAGCACGGGTACCTACACGGAACACGTATGGCCAGTTTTTTATCTGATCTGAATCGGCCAAGAACTGTTCTGTACTTTTAGTCAATCCCTCGTAAGCTTCGCTAGTAGGAGCCAAATCCCAGCCTTGATCGTTTTCATGGGTAGCACCTAAAAGGATCTTTCCATCCATGAAAGGAATGAAATCAGCTTCTCCGTCAAGCATAGCAACAGGCCAGTCTTGACTCATCTTATAAGATGTCTGAAATGCTAAGAGCTGCCCTTTTTGCGGACGTATATCTGCAGCATAGCCTAATTCTTGTAATAAAGGCTTAAGTGCCGGGCCAGGTGTCAAAATTACACGATCAGCTGTGTATTCTCCAAACGGTCCCTTGATGAGCCAAGAATCGCTCTTCTTATGCAAAGTGACTTTTGCCTGGATCTGCTCCATTTGTTTTTGTGCTAAACGCTGACCAAGATGTTCTAAATATGCTTTTCCATCCAGACGACCACCACCACTGATACGCAGTGAAACTGCTGGTTTCAATAACGGAAGTGCTTGAGATGTCTGTTCAGGTGAAAGCCATTCGATGTTTCCAATTTCTGGCGCTTCTTCTTTTCGTTTCTCGGCAAGAACAGCCAATTCAGCTAAATCTTTTTCAGGTCGAAGCAAAAGTGTCCCTGATTGTGCGTAAATCGTTTGATCAAGTTGGAAATCTTTTATAAGTTTAGGGAAAAAAGCAGCGCCGTCTTTAGCCAGACGATACCATTGTTTGTTTCTGCGTTTCGACAACCAAGGGGAGATAATCCCAGCGCTAGATTTAGTTGCCTGTCCTGTCCCTTCATCAAATAAAGCAACATTGAATTTTGATGTATCTAAGTAACTGGCTAGGGTCATACCAATGATCCCGCCACCGATAATGGCAATTTTTTCCATAAAAAAGCCTCCTTTTACAAACAACCATTTTCACACAAAAAAACGGCAGATGCAACACCTGCCGTATATGGAATCTATGCTTTTTTAGCAAAGAACAGATAATAGGCGAATCGAGCAAAGCTTACGAGAAGCAACAGCAACAAGACGCCTAATGCTGCTTTTGATCCTAATGTAGTAGACACTTCATAGTTATGGGAAGTATGATGCTGGACGTAATTGATAATGACCGCTACTAATGAAGTAGCCACAGCGCCAGAAAACTGCTGCAAGGTATTGAACATTGCGTTCCCGTCTCCTTGTAGTTCTTCATTCAGTGCATTCATTCCGGTGGTCATCATATTGCTGTATGATAATCCGATACCGATCATATAAAACACATGACAAGCAATCAATACACCCACTGAAGCGTGTCCTATGAGTAGGAATAATGCTAGCCAACCAATCAAAGAAAGAATCAGCCCAGCAAAAATTGGCTTCTTCGGACCATATTGATCCAGCATTTTCCCGGAAAAAGGAGAAAGCAAAGCACCAACCGCTGCGCCGGGAAGCATCGCTAATCCAGCGACAAAAGGACTACTTCCTTGAACGATCTGAAGGAAATTCGGCAAGACAAAAGATACACCAAGTAATAAAAACTGATAAACTAAGAAGCCAATCAAAAACAAGCGGAATGTTTTATTTGAAAGAATAGACAGTCGGATCAGCGGATGCTCCACTTTTTTACTTCGATAGTAAAAAAGGAACCAGCCAATACCGCCGATGATTAAAGCAATCCAGCTGGAAACTGTTCCCAACGTACTCAAAAATGTTAGACTTCCACTAAACAAAAGACAAATTCCTAAAACGCTTATCCAATCCAAATAACCACTTTTTTGTACTGCCATCTCGGGAATAGCAAACCAGCCGATAATCAAAGAAAGAATCAAAACGGGCACAAGAAACAGGAAGATATGATTCCATGTAAAATGTGAAGTCATAATGCCTCCATAAGTGGGACCAATTGCTGGAGCAATGGCCGTTGTCAAAGTACCGACACCCATCATCGCGCCTCGTCGATTGAGGGGGGCAAATGTCAAGATAATATGGAACATCAACGGAAGAGCGATACCTGTCGCTGCACCTTGGAGCAATCGCCCAAACAATAGGACCATGAAGGTAGGAGAGAAGAAATCGATCATTATACCTGCCAAGAAAAGCAGATTTGAAGCTAAAAAGAGTTTTTTGAGACTAAAATTGCGATTCAAATAAGTAGACAGCGGAACAATGATCGAAATCATCAAAAGATAAATCGTTGTTACCCATTGGACTTGTGCAGTCGTTAAATCAAACTGTCTGATAAGAGTTGGGAAAGTTACATTCATGGCCGTCTCGATCAATACGCCCGCAAAAGACATCATCCCTGTTGCAATTACTGCAGGTACTAAAAGCAGCTGTTTTTGTTTTGTCATTTACATCACCTCTAAAAAATTTCGTAAAAAAAGAGAGTGATTTCTATTATAAAAATAGAAACCGCCTCTCTCTCGACACGCCGAAACGTGTTATCTGTACGATTTATTTACTTAACTTATTCTAGCACAAACTGAAAAATAGTGTCAACACGATTAGCCAAGTCACTCAAAAAGAGGTATGATAATAAATAACTAAATGGAATTTCGCGGAGGAAGAAAAATGGAAAAAATTGAATGGCGTAAAGACAAGAGCTATAGTATGAAAAAAAGCCCGCAAATACTAGAGGTTCCTAAAAAACCATTCTTTAGCATCAGAGGGATCGGCGACCCGAATCAGGAAGACTTTAAACGAAGAGTAGCCTGTCTATATGCAGTCAGCTATGCAATACGCATGTCGCCTAAAAAAAATTGGCTGATTCCTGATTATCAGATGTATACTGTCTATCCACTGGAAGGACAATGGGGACTGCAAGAAAAGTATTTGCATGAACCAGTGATGAAAAAAGAACATTTTTCTTATCAATTGATGATCCGACAGCCTGACTTTGTTACAGAAGCGATAGCACAAGAAGCCATTCAGCGTTCTAGCAAACTTCGGGAAGACTTGAAAGAACAAGTAGTATTCAAAAAGATGGAAGAAGGTCTTTGTGCCCAAATCTTACACGTCGGGCCCTATGACGAAGAACCAGCAACGTTTGAGAAATTAGAAGCATTCATCGCAAAAGAAGGCTATGAAAGAGCTTCTAAAGAACACAAAGAGATTTACATCAGCGATCCAAGAAAATCAGCACCTGAAAAAATGAAGACGATTTTGCGTGTTAAAATAGAAAAAGGTTAGCAACCTGAATGAAAACAAAAAATAAAAGTACAAAATACCAAAATATGAAGAAATATTACTTATCTTTTGCTATAATCAACATTGAGAGGTGTCTAATATGAAAAAGAAACAGCGACAAGCACTGATCCGCCAGATCATTACAGAACAACCTATTGGGACACAGGAAGAGCTGCTTGCTCGGCTGCATGAAGCAGGCGCCGATGTGACTCAAGCAACGATTTCTCGAGACATTCGAGAAATGAAGTTAGTAAAAAGTCAAAATGAAAACAAAATAGTACGCTATACATTATTTAACCAGCCATCTGTTTCTTTAAATGAAGAACGTTTGCGTACAGCAATTAGACGCGAGGTTTTGCGTATCCAGTCTGTTCAGTTCATGGTCATCGTATTGACTGAACGAAATGGTGCCGATGTGGTAACGAATTGGCTAGATGAAGTGGCTTACCCTGAAGTTGTCGGAACGATGGCCGGTGTAGATACATTCATTATTATTTGCCGCTCAGAAGAAGAAGCACAGCGATTTGCAGAAAAGCTGGAAAAAATGAGGGAATAAATGAGGGGGACTTTTATATGAAAGATATGAAAGCGCTACAAAATGGATCGGATATTCGAGGAATCGCATTACCAGTTGAAGGATATGAAGTAAACTTGACGACAGACATGGTAAAAAAGATCGGCTGGGGACTAGCAAACTGGATAAAGAAAAAGAAGAAGTCAACCGATCCAAATAAAAAATGGACGATTGGGATTGGTCATGACAGTAGGATAAGCGGACCAGCACTGAAAGAGGCGTTGATCCAAAGTCTGAAAGAACAAGGGATACATGTCATCGATTTCGAATTAGCTACTACGCCTGCTATGTTTATGTCCACTCAATTTGAACAGTTCTCGTGCGATGCTGCGGTTATGCTGACTGCTAGCCATCTTCCCTATTATTATAATGGAATAAAATTCTTTACCTCAGAAGGAGGAGCAGAAAAAGAAGATATTGCTTTTATCCTATCACAGCAGCAAAAAATAAAAAGCGAACAAACTGGAAGCGTAGAAAAAGCAGACCTTTTGACACCTTATGCGCAAGATTTAGTCACAAAAATTAAAAAGGGGATTGGAACACTAGAAAGCAAACCACTAAATGGTTGGAAAATCATTGTTGATGCCGGAAATGGTGCTGGTGGATTCTTTGCTGAAAAAGTATTGAATAGCTTAGGTGCGGATTCAACAGGTTCCCAATTTTTGGAACCAGATGGCCGATTTCCTAATCATATCCCAAATCCTGATAATAAAGAAGCGATGGAAAGTATCAAGCAGGCTGTTTTAGCAAATGAAGCAGATCTTGGGATCATTTTCGATACAGATATGGATCGTTCTGCAGTTGTCAGTGCTTCCGGAACAGTGATCAATCGAAATAATTTGATCGCAGTATTAAGTACAATCGTATTAAAAGAGCATCCAGGAACAAGAATCGTGACGAATTCCCCTACTTCTTCTCATCTACAAAGATTCATTGAAGAAAAAGGAGGCATCCAAGTTCGTTATATTTCCGGCTATCGAAATGTAATCAATAAAGCATTAGAACTTAACCGTCTTGGGAAAGATACACAGCTAGCCATCGAAACAAGCGGACACGCTGCATTCAAGGAAAACTATTTTCTGGATGATGATGCATATGTCATCGCAAAGATCCTGATGCTTTTGCCAGAATTAAAAAGAAAAGGTATCACATTAGATGAACAAATCAAAGAGTTGAAACAGCCCGTAGAAGTACAAGAAATCCGATTAAAATTGTTCAGCGATGAACCACGCGAACAAGGAAACAAGATATTAGAAGAAATGAAGCGACTGTTGGAAGAAGAAAAAGGGATGAACTTCGACCCGGAAAATGAAGAAGGTATTCGATATGATCTAGAAGAGCCATACGGAAACGGCTGGTTTTTGATCCGTTTAAGCTTACATGAGCCGTTACTAGTATTACAGATAGAAAATGATGAATTCGGAAAGAACAAGTTGGCGTTAGTAAAATTAGCAAAATTATTCGGACATTTTTCTGATCTTGAATCATTAACAGCAGAATAAACCAGTCTTTTTGAAAGGCTAGTTGCTTGGACGGCAAAAAAAGTGGTATGGTTAAATCGAGTGCTGGTAGGGAGACCAGCAAAAGGAGGAAAAAATGGTAACGAATATGGTTATTTTTTTAACAGTATTGGTTTATGGGGTCAACTTTCTGGTATATATGTATCTTAAAATCAATCATATAAAAGATTATGTAGAAAAGATTGCAATTTATTTTGGAACAAATATGACGCTGTTGTTCACGAGTAGTATTTTTTTGTTTTTTGGAAAAATAGTAGAAGACGGCATTCTGGTATTCGAATAAGCAGAATTTTTGTAGAAAGCGCCTTACTTGTCATACACTATAGTTATAGCCAAGTAGCAAATGGTCAATCGAAAGGAGCAGTACAATGAAAAAAGCATACGAAACAGCAATGATCAACCATGGCGGGCGCAGTGGAGAAGTCGAGGCACCAAATGGCTCGATGCATATGAAAATCACTCCGCCAGGAATCCATGCAGAAGGAACAAATCCAGAACAATTATTTGCAGCAGGTTATGCTTCTTGTTTCAATGGGGCGGTACAACATATGATCAAAGAAGCAGGAATGACAGCAGAGTCCACAGTAAAAGCACGTGTCTCTCTTTATAATTTAGATGATGGCGGCTATCAGATCGGTGTAGTATTAGAAGTGCATATCGATGGCATCAACGAAGAAGAAGCCCAAAAAATTGCAGAAGATGCGCATGAATTCTGCCCTTACTCCAAAGCAACTAGAGGAAATATCGATGTAGAAGTAACGATTGTTTAGAAGAATAAAGGAAATCGAACCAGACTAAAAACGTGAAAGGACCGCTTTTTGTCTGGTTTTTTTGACAAATAAAGCAGATGATTTGGAAAATAGACGATTATCGGTTATCATATTTTTGTACCAACCGGTAGGTAAAAAAGAAGCGAGGGAAAAATGATGGAAAAATATCAAAATATTGTGATCGGTTTTGGAAAGGGCGGTAAGACTTTAGCGAAGGCGTTAGCTTCAAAAGGTGAATCGGTTTTAGTCGTTGAAAAGTCAACACGTATGTATGGCGGAACATGTATCAACATCGGCTGTATTCCTTCTAAATCATTGATTTTCAATGGAGAAAGAGGAATCGACTTTACAGAGGCTGTTGCTCGGAAAGAAAAATTGACGGGCATGCTTCGCGCCAAAAATTATCATATGATCAGCGATGAGGCAACTGGGACAGTGATGGACGGTACAGCACGTTTTCTTTCTAACCATCAAATCGAAGTGACGAATAATGGTGAAAAAGTGATTGTTGAAGGCGAACGGATTTTCATCAATACTGGTTCTGAACCAATCATTTTACCAATCAAAGGATTGAATACAAGTCGCTACTTGATTGATTCTACGCAAGCGATGGATCAGGAACAATTACCGGAAAAATTAGTGATCATCGGGGCTGGATATATTGGCTTGGAATTTGCATCAATGTTCAATGAATACGGATCTAAAGTTGTCGTTCTTGATGCCCATCCTGAATTTCTTCCTCGTGAAGATGAAGATATCGCGCAAATGATTTTAGAAGACATGACAAATGCGGGAATCGAATTCCATCTAGGTGTATCTGTAGATCAAGTAGCAGACCAAGAATCAACAGCTGCCGTCACCTTTACAGAAGATGGCCAAGAAGTAACAATCCAAGCGTCAAAAGTTTTGGCTGCAACTGGAAGAAAACCAAGTACAGCAGCACTTGGATTAGAAAATACAGATGTTAAACTAACAGATCGCGGAGCAATCGCTGTGGATGAATACCTTCGTACAGATGCAGACAACATTTGGGCGATTGGAGACGTCAAAGGCGGATTGCAGTTCACTTATATCTCTCTAGATGATTATCGAATCATTATGGAACAGTTGAAGGGCGAGAATAAACGAACAACGAATAACCGGAAAGCTGTGCCTTACAGTGTATTTATCACTCCGACTTTATCCAATGTAGGTTTAACAGAAAAACAAGCCAAAGCACAAGGCGTCAATTACAAATTATTCAAGTATATGACAAGCGGTGTCCCTAAAGCACAAGTATTAGAAGATCCTAAAGGTGTATTCAAAGTTTTAATCGACCCTGAAACTGACTTGATTCTAGGGGCAAGTATCTATGCGGAAGATTCTCATGAAGTCATCAACTTGATTTCGCTAGCTATGAATGGAAAACTTCCTTATACGTTATTGAGAGATCAAATCTATTCTCATCCAACAATGAGTGAAGCTCTAAATGATGTATTAAAATAAATAACGAATGGAGAATCCACCATGTTCAATAATAAAAATACAGCAGTAGTTCTCACTGACCCGCAAGTTGAGTTCTTGAAACCAGCAGGCGGTGGCTTTGGTTTGACAAAAGATATCTTAGAAAAATACAATACGATCGAAAATATGATTGAAATGGTAAAACAAGTAAAAGAAAAAGGATACAAACTCTTTATTTCTCCTCATTATTTTTACCCACATGACCATAAATGGCAATTTGGCGGTGCAGGAGAACATATGATGCTTGAGCAGCAGATGTTTGCTAGAAAAAGTCAATATGAATCAGTGGAAGAAGGTTCAGGAGCCGATTTTATCGAAGAATTGAAACCTTATTTGGATGAAAATACGATCATCAGCTCTCCTCATAAAATCTTTGGACCAGAAAGCAACGACTTAGCGCTTCAATTGAGAAAAAATGGAATCGACACAGTAATTCTTGGTGGAATGAACGGAAACTTGTGTAGCGATTCCCATATGCGTGAATTGGTAGAGAGTGGATTCAATGTTGTTGTAGCGACAGATGCAATTGGTGCTCCTGGCCAAGAAGCAATGGATGCAGCGTTGACGAACTTTGGCTTTATTGCAGATCAAGTGATGACAACAGAGGAAGTATTAGAGCAACTATCATAAGATAGGAATTGCTTTTTTCCTCGCAGTTCTTGAATCAATGAACATCTAGCTATATGAGAACACATGAGAACAGTTTTATAGTGAGGGCTGTGTCAGATAGTTTGGCACAGTCTTTTTTAAACGATTAAGAAGAAAAAATGATGAATTTATTGTATAATACAGGACTATGAGAAATGAAAAAGGAGAATATCATTGAAAACAAAGGAAAAGATCTTGGAAGCGACCAAAGATCTTATTTATAAAAAAGGCTATCATGAAACGTCAATCCGAGATATTCTAGCAGCTTCTGAGACGGGGAAAGGGCAATTTTATTATTACTTTTCTTCAAAAAAAGAAGTTTGTCTAGCGGTGATCCATGCGCATATGGACGTGTGGCAGACAGAATTGTTCGAAGACATCTTAAATGCTGGAAAACAGCCAGAAGAAGCATTAGAAGAAATGTTGGACTGGATTTTTGCTGATCATGAGACACAGATCACTTATCATGGCTGTCCTGTAGGTAATTTGATTATTGAGTTGAGTACAGTGGATGAAGAATACCGTCTGTTGCTACTAGAATTAGTCAATCAATGGGTCAAGTATACGAAACAAAATATCCTGGCACTTTCTGAAGAAAAACTGTCCGATGAAGAAGCAGACCGTCAAGCCAAAGCGTTGATTGCTGAAATCCAGGGAAGTATCTTATTGTTGAAAGTCACACAAGATCTATCACTACTTAGACAGAATTTCCAATTGATCAAAGAAAGATTGTTAACTTCGCAAAAGGTTCTTTAATAATTAGAGGTTGTGACAGAAGTGGTCAGCTTCAAGAAATAAGAAGGAATTTACGAAAATTGCTTCTCAAATTTTTGTGAAATTTCGGCTTATTTTTCGAAGAAGCTACTTCTGGAACACCGTGTATTAGAGGTTGTGAAATCAGCGCTTTGACCTGAGTATTAGAGAAACAAACGGCAAAATAGTTCCTCATATTTTGCCGTTTTTTGAGCTAATACCGAAGGTTAGCTGATTGAACACCGTTTAAGGAAGAGGTTGTGAAAAAGTCGCTTAGTTTCGAGTATTAAGAAAAATTTTGTGAAAATGGCTTTCTACATTTTTGCATAAATTTGGCTTAATACCGAGAAACTGGCTTTGGAACACCGTTTACCCAGAGGTCGTAAGCCTGCCGTTTCACTCCGAGTCACAAGGAACAATTTCAAAAAGCAGCTTCTCATGTTTGTTGAATATTGTGACTTGTGACCGAGGAGTTGGCAGGAGAATACCATTCACTGGAGAGTTTGTCACTTGTCACAACTTTTTTAGTTCTACACAAATTGAAAGCGTTTTGTTGGTGCGAACTTCTTGTTGCAGTGTATGATAGAAAAAAAGATTGGGAGGGATTAGGATGTGTGGTCGTTATTTTTTTGATCTAGAGTCAGAGCTCCTTCAGAATTATTATCGAGAAGCCCAGACGAAACAACCGGAGCAGGCAGCAGAATTAGCAGCTGGAGAAGTTTTTCCGTCAAATCTTGTTGTGACGTTAAGAAAAGAGGAAGAAAACATCCTCACTCCGGAAATCATGAAGTGGGGATTTACCGGATTTAAAAAAGGACAATTGATGATTAATGCCCGTGCAGAGACAGTAGAAGAAAAAAAGACCTTTCATCAACCATTTTTGCAAAATCGTTGTGTTTTCCCAATGAGTGGCTTTTATGAGTGGAATGAAGAAAAAGACAAATTTATGTTTTCAAATAAGGAAAAAATAGTGTATATTGGCGGTTTTTATCGTAGCCATCAGGATGAAAAAATGGCAGAATCAATCATAATGACTACTGAACCTAACCGCACAGTCGCACCAATCCATGACCGAATGCCGCTTGTCTTGACTGAAGAACAAATCGAACCTTGGGTAACAGATATTTCTTTTGCGCGAAAAATCATTACTCAGCAGATGCCTGAATTAGTAATGGAGAAGGTATAACATAATCGATTTTTCAAAGAAAGAGCGGCAAAAAACGAAAAAGACTTCAGCACAGATCCCAAAAACAAAGAGAACAGAAGAAATGCTCATAAGCTGCATATACTGCATCTATAGGGTCACAGTCGACCTTTCTAATGTATAGCTTCTATTTGTTTTTTACTCGTGCTGCGAGTCTTTTTTATTTATACCTAACGATGTTTATCATTATGACTCTTTGAATTCTTGGAATCTAAAATTCAAAGTTAACGACTGGTTGGCAGTTGTATATTCTCTGAATTTATAGATAAGAGGTTGCCATTTATCCACATTGATATGAGTTGGATCATGTAAAATCCCTTCTTCTACAAAAATAGCTACGATCTCACGTTCTACAATAGCAAAGTCTTGTCTAGTTGAAATTCGTTGAACCAATGTTTCTATTTGAGGCGGGCATTCTTTGATCCGAACAGTTGAAACTTCTTCACCTGCTAGTTTCGTGAACTTTCCCAATTGAAATTTGTCAGAGCAAAAGGAATAGCCAGCTTTTTGTTTATAATCGGGCATGATAGGATGGCCTGTCGTCTTTGCGATTTTCTCCCAAAGCGTTTTATCTGCAAAATTGAAGGTAGCGGGGGGGTTAGCTATAGTATTTGGGTAGCTTTTGGATCCATAGGTTCAATGTTTCTTGGATTATTTTTTTAGTTAAAGAAAAAATGAACTGGCTACAATTTATTTC
>NZ_JAKZIW010000027.1:0-29050 GCF_031143325.1 Enterococcus sp. FR204
CGCAAGAGACCAAGGAATACCAGAAAAAATAAACAAAAAAACAATTCAAGAGGATGGAAAAAAAAAGAGTAAAAAATCAAATCTAGCAATTCTAAAAATAAATGAAGAGCAGCTGAATAAAAAATCACGAATATTTGATAGCGCCCAATCAGCTGAAACCTTAAAAAGTAGCAAGGATACAACCTTTGCTAGTCCTGAAACGAAAAATAAACAGCTACCAAAATCCGGAGAGTCACAAAACAAAGTTATACTGTGGAGCGGAATCATTCTATTAAGTATAGCAACAATGCTTTCTGCAAAAAGATTTAAACAAAACAGATCTCTCTAACATTTGAATAATGTCTGTGAACGCATTTTTCAAATAAAAAGAAATATCCAGAAAACGACCCCAAAATACCAGATTGAAATCTGATATTTGGGGTCGTTCATACTTTATCTTTCTTCATATTTATTTTAAGGGATATCTGTTTCTTTTGGAAGATGGTTCGGGATCTTTTTCACTTTCAATACATCTAAAAAGAAGGTAAAGATCGGAATGCCGACAATCAAGCCCCAAACGCCAAAGAACCGTTCGCTAACAAGTAAGACCACAAATGTATAAAAAATCGGCAGTTCTGTTTTGCTGGACATCAACTTCGGATTCAGCACATAAGACTCAATTAGATGGACAATCAAAATCGTAATCAGGATATAAACAACATCTCGGATGCCTCCTTGGGAATAAGCTATGAAAGATAGAGGAATACAAGAAATGATAACACCTGCTACTGGGATCAGACTTAAAATGAAAATCATGATCGCTAAACTCAGCAGCTGATGAAAGCCAAATACAGCCAAGGCGATTGTAGTGAGCAACGTGTTTAAAAGAGCAATAACAAATTGAGCTTCTAATACCAAACCAAATGTATTGACAAACTTATCGGCAAAATAGTAAATATCTTGAAAGAACCAAGAAAATTCACTTTTTAAAAACAATCTTGAGAATACAATTGTTTTTTTCTTTTCAATCATAAAAAAGAAACTTAAGATGAATGACATAGCAAACGCCACTGCCATTTTTCCTATATCCTGTAAATAGCCAAGCGCAATCGAAGCGCCATTTTGAAGCTGTTCAAAAAAATCGTTTCGCTCAATATAAGTATGGATATATTGTAAAACAGGATCTGCATCTTTTGGCTGATGCTCGTAAAAATCAATAACGGACTGGATCATGTCAAATGTTTGATGAATAAGCATCGGGATATACTTTGTGAATGCCAGGTAGATAAGGTAAACGATCAGTGTATAAATCATGATAGCTAAAACACCTGTAGGGATTCGGACAAATCGCTGAATGATTTGAACAAGATGAATCATCAAATAAGTAAAGATAAATGTGAGCAAAATGGTTGTAATCATACTTCTAACTAAGAAAAGAACAAAAACGACAAATAATAAAACAGTGAGACGGCGTATTTTTTCATTCGCCAAAAAACGCTGATAAACGGTCAAATCGACAACCTCCAAATAACAAAAAATAAACACGTTATTCATTATATGATGGAATATGAAAATAAGAAAGAGAAAGAGCAAAAAGAAAAACCGCTAAATGACGTTATCTTATGAGTTGGTTTTCCTCATAAAATCGTTCATCTAGCAGTTTCAGCCCTTTTTCTGGTCTTGATGAAAATTATCTAGCATTTTTCGGGTCAGATGTTGCAGTGTATCCAATTCTTCCTGTTCAAGTGGAAGATAAGACTTGATCTTTTGTGGAATACCTTCTGCTTGTTTTTGCAACGCAGCACCTTGAGGAGTCAGCGTAACATTTACGATTCTTTCATCACCCGTTTCACGCTGACGATTAATATAATTTTTTTCTGCTAACTTTTTTAGTAAGGGAGTCAGCGTACCAGAATCCAGACACAAATCATTTCCTAGCTCTTTAACTGAAGTCTTTTTCTTTTCCCATAAAACTAACATCACAAGATACTGGGTATAGGTAAGATTCAGCGGCTTGAGGAGGGGAGTGTAGTGTCTAATGATTTCCTTAGAGGCGGCATATAAAGGAAAACATACTTGATTAACTAAATATAGATCTTCCATTTTTCCACCTCCGCTGTTTTACTATAGTGTATCATAGCGGATTTACACAAAAAAGTCTATTCACTAACTGCTTTCAGAGTAACTTCTATATTTCCAGCTGTAGCTTTTGAATACGGACACACTTTATGCGCTGCCTCTAATAATTCTTGCGTTTCTTCCAGAGAAAGACCGTCGATAGATCCTTCAATCTCTACACCTAAGACAAAGCTCGTTTCACTTTCTGAATAAAGGGAAACTTGTGCACTGACAGTAGAAGCCCCAGAGATATTTTTTTGCTGTTTGATCAATTCTAATGCACTGTTAAAACATGCACTGAAACCAGCTGCAAACAATTGTTCAGGGTTGGTTGCATTTTCGACGCGTTTACCAGGAGCTGCAATATTCAATTCGAATGTACGATCGGGATTATGCACTTCTCCAGAGCGTCCGCCTGTGTTGATCATTTTCGTAGAATACATTTTTTTCATAAAATTACCACCTTTAATTATATTTTATACAATTGAATTTTACACAATATAATTGTGAAAAGCAAAGAAATGGATTGGCATAAGATAAATAAGAGAAAGCACATGAAACAGACGCGCTTTCTCGAATAGCAAACATATACAAAAAATATCAGAGACAAAAACTAATCTCATCATAAACATTACATATATTTCTCAAAAAGTTGTTTTCTTTCTTCAAAACTTACTTCACGATGGACCTGATGAAGCATCCATAAATAACCAAAAGGATCTCTGAACATTGAGTTAGTCACACCAAAGTCCATCATTTCTGTCATTTCTTGAATCTCTACATAGCCATTTCGTAATGCTTTATTATGTGTGTCCTCGATATCAGAGACGATGATATTGAACCAGATCGTATTTGGATGTTCAGCAGTAGGAGCAGTCAAACCAAGAGACGTGTTTTCATCCAGCATATGGAATCTCGTGCCATACAAGGTAAAAATGACTTCATTATTGCCTCTAGGGTAATCTGTTGCCTCAATCAGTTGTATTTCATCAAAGATTGTTTGATACAGTTCTAGTGCTTTCAAACTATCATTTAATACAAAATCGATTTCCGTTCCTTTATGCATAAAGATCTCCTCTCCTTTTCAGTCGAACAGTTACTAGATTCTTCTATTATACCAGTTAAAGAAAACACATTCAAAAAAGCGGATTTACTTACCAACTCATTCGATTGGATGATAAGTAAATCCGCGTCCCATTACTTCTGCTACGCTGCTGACAATGACAAAGGCACTTGGATCGATTTCTTCTATCAATGGTTTCATTCGGGAAAATTCATGATCAGTCACAACGATCAATAAAACCTCTTTTGACTTTCGATTATACCCGCCTTTTGCCTCTAGCAGGGTAAGGCCACGTCCAATCTCAGCACTTAATCGAAGGCGGATGTCTTCCAAATAATGTTCACTCATGACCATAACAGATTTCTTTCGATTGATACCTGTTTCGATATAAGTCATGACAATTGAAGTGATTGCAATAGATAAAATAGCATAAAGAAACTCTTCTATTCCAAAAACAAACAGATTAAGAGAAACAACGAATGCGTCTGTAAAAAATAAGCCAATCGAAGTATTCAAGTGGAAATATTTTTTAAAAATGAGGGGAGGGATCGTCGTACCGCCGCTAGAAGAGTTGTTTTTATATAAAATCGCAACTCCTAAAGCAAAAATCGCACTTCCAAAAATGACAGACAACAACCGATCTGAAGTAATCATTGTTTCTGGAACTATTGCAATGATTAAAGGAAAAACCAAGCTTCCGAAAAGTACTTTAAAAAAGGGTTTTTTACCTAAAAATAGAAGAGCTAGTACCAACATAACGATATTCAACACTAAAATAACTATAGCTCGGTCAAAGCCTAAAGCAGCTTCCAGTAATATTCCTAGACCGCTGACACCTCCAGCAGCAATATGGTGAGGCCCTAAAAACATATTGATAGCGACTCCTAATATGAAGAGGGCAAAAATAATCTTAATGTATGTCCATATAAATTGTCTCGTTTCTTTCATTTATCCACTTCCTTAATTCATTAATAATACTCTTATCTTATTATAACTTACTTTTCACCTTAAGTTAGCTTTAATTAATAAAAAATTAGGATAGTCTAAATTATTATGTTTCATTCTTCTAGAATATACTTCTACGTTAAAAACTGTTAAAAAACTTTTACTTTAGAAAATTGGAGAAATTGATCACTTAAGATAAATTCAGGGCACTAAATAGTACAGGAAGTAGACTAAAACTTTTAAAAGTTTTAAGTCTATCTATTTGGCAAGTTTAAAAAATAAAAATTCGGTATCAAAAAACTGTTACCGATAACATTTTTGAAAGCGTTGTCTTTTGCTTCTCTATCACTTATAGTGATGACGTCATATTAAAACACAAGGAGGAAATCAATGGATACAGCTGCAACTTATCATCGACCGGAAAGTGAATATGCATTTCTATATACGAATACAAGATTTCGTATTCGGCTTCGTACTAGGAAAAATGATATCAAAAAAGTATATGTGCTATGTGGAGATCCATATACCATAACAACTGAAAAATGGTATCAAAAACAACGACCAATGAAAAAATGTCTAAGTACCAATGTTCATGATTATTGGGAAATTGAAGTGACGAGAGAAACAAGGCGCTTACAGTATGCGTTCCATGTTGTTGGGGAAGATAACACGGACTGTTTTTACGGTGATCAAGGAATTTTTCCTTATCGAGAAAATGTGATTACTGAACCAAATTTTTATTTTCGAATACCTTATTTTCATCAAATCGATCGATTCACTATTCCAGAATGGGTAAAAGAAACAGTATGGTATCAAATTTTTCCCGAAAGATTTGCAAACGGGGACAAAGCAAATGACCCCGAACACACTTTACCTTGGGGAAGTAAAGATCCAGACCGAGAAGACTTCTTCGGGGGAGATTTGCAAGGTGTGATGGATCATTTGGATTACTTGACGGACCTTGGCATCAATGGCATCTATTTTTGTCCCATATTTAAAGCCACATCCAATCATAAATACGATACGATTGATTATTATGAGGTGGATCCCGCTTTTGGCGACAAAAAACTTTTAAAAAACTTGATTGATGAAGCACATAAAAGAGGGATACGTATCATGTTCGATGCTGTATTCAATCATATGGGTGTCCATTCACCACAGTGGCAAGACGTTCTCAAAAACGGAGAAAAATCGATCTATAAAGACTGGTTCCACATCCGTTTTTTCCCAGTAGATTCTTATCAGATGACTGACTTACCAGAAACTGCTGAAAATATCCCATATGATACTTTTGCTTTTACTCCATTCATGCCGAAACTAAATACAGCAAATCCAGAAGTGCAAAAATATTTGCTGGATATCGCAACTTATTGGATAAAAGAATTCGATATTGATGGATGGCGTCTTGATGTTGCTAATGAAGTCGATCATCATTTTTGGAAAAAATTCAGAGAAGCAGTTACAGAAATCAAACCAGACATCTATATCCTTGGAGAGATTTGGCATTCCTCTCAAGCTTGGCTGCAAGGGGATGAATTCCATGCAGTGATGAATTATGCATTTACAGATTCGATTAAAGATTATTTTGCAAAAAAGAAAATCACAGCTTCACAAATGGTCAGTGGAATGAATCATCAGCAAATGCTTTACAGAGATCAGGTGAACGAAGGAACATTCAACTTATTAGATTCTCATGATACCGCCAGGATCTTGACCCTTTGCCAAGGTAACAAAGAATTGATGAAGTCTGTGATGGCCTTTATGTTTCTTCAAAAAGGGTCTCCTTGTATCTATTACGGGACAGAAATAGGGATGACTGGTGAAGATGACCCGGATTGCCGCAAATGTATGATATGGGAGAAGGAGGAACAAGATCTAGAGCTATTCGGTTTTATAAAAGAACTTGTTTCTCTAAGAAAACAGTTGTCTAAGATTATTTCTGAAGGTTCTACTCAGTGGCTAATAGTAAATGATCGTGAAGATAAGCTCTATTTCACACGGGAACTAGAGGGACAGATCATCTATGTTTACTTTAATCAGTCAAAAGAACCTTGGGTAGTAGAACAGGAAAATGAGGTGATTCTTAGTCAAAATTGTCAGTTGTTAGAAGACGGGAAAGCAGAGATACGACAATACGGATTTTTGATCATGTGTTGAAAACTGTTACCGGTAACAACAAGAAAGCGTTTGCAAATGAAGATTTGTGCCCATTATAATAAGGGTGTAACAGCACGTTGAATACACAGGAGGAAATGAAGATGAAAAAAAGAAGTGTGAAACAGTTGGGTTTAGGGTTAATCTCTTTAGGAATCTTAGGCGGATTAGCGGCTTGTGGCAATGGTAACTCTTCAGCAGAAGGGGAAGCCGATGAAGGAAAAACGTTAACAGTTTCCGTTGATTCTGGATATAAAGATTATATAAACGAAATAAAAAACACTTTCGAAAAAGAAAACGATGTGAAAATCAAGCTAGTAGAAAAGGACATGTTCGATCAGTTGGAATCATTAGCGTTAGATGGGCCTGCTGGAAAGGGACCTGACGTTATGATGGCAGCATATGACCGGATCGGTGCGTTAGGACAGCAAGGACATCTGGCGGAAGTAAAACTGGGAAATGAAGCAGCTTACGATGAAACAGACAAAGCCCAAGTGACTTATGATGGAAAAATCTACGGAGAACCTGCAGTAATCGAGACTCTTGTTTTGTACTATAACAAAGATTTAGTCGATACAGCACCATCAACGTTTAAAGATTTGGAGAATCTATCCAAAGACAGTCGTTTTGCTTTTGAGTCAGAAGCAGGAAAAAATACAGGATTTTTAGCTAAATGGACTGACTTTTATTATTCCTATGGTTTAATTGCAGGTTACGGTGGCTATGTATTTGGTGATGATGGTACAAATCCTTCAGATATCGGTTTGAATAATGCAGGTGCTGTAGAAGGAATCTCTTATGCAACAGATTGGTTCAAAAATGTTTGGCCAAAGGGAATGCAAGACATAAAAAGTGCAGGAGACTTCGCCAGCCAGCAATTCATGTCCAATAAAACTGCAGCAATCATTGACGGTCCATGGCAAGCGCAAACATACAAAGAAAACAATATCAATTATGGTGTAGCCAAAATTCCTACTCTAAATAATGGACAGCCTTATCAACCGTTTGGCGGAGGAAAAGGATGGGTAGTCAGCAATTATGCTAAAAACAAAGACCTCTCTCAAAAATGGCTTGATTATGTAACGAATCAGGAAAATCAAGAAAAATTCTTTGAAATGGTAAATGAAATCCCTGCAAACCAACAAGCTAGGGAAACAGCAAAGGCTAAAAACGATGAATTAACAACAGCTGTGATTGAACAATATGAAACAGCTCAAGCGATGCCAAACATCCCAGAAATGGGCGAAGTTTGGACAGGTGCAGAAAACTTGATGTTCGATGCAGCATCAGGTTCAAAAACACCAAAAGAATCCGCAGATGAAGCAGTAAAAACAATCAGTGAAGCCATAGAACAAAAATACTGATTAAAATGATAACCGTCCATTTTTATAAAAAATGGAACAGGTGCTTCAGATAAAAGTGGCAAGAGCGAGATGGAAAATTATCTTGCTCTTGTTGCCATTATCTTAAAAGCAGTTTGCGGTTTAGCAAGTTTAGAGGGGGCATTCAGATGCAGCAAGATAAAACAAGCAATATCAACGAAAAAAAAATCACGCTTTGTTCACTTATTCCAGGGATGGGGCAGTTTGTAAATGGCCAAGCTTTTAAAGGTATCGTTTTTTTCGCCATATTCGTCCTATTCATTGGTCAGATGCTTCTGGGCGGATTTCATGCATTGGTAGGATTGGTTACTTTGGGAAGTATACCAATGGAAGATCATTCATTATTTATTTTGATTGAAGGCACTTTGCAATTCATCATTACAATCATTTTCTTGATTTTTTACGGTTTGAATCTTTTAGACGCTTATCGAGTAGCGAAGATGCGTCAAGAGGGCAAAAAAATCAATCGGACGATGAAGGAAGTCATACATAATATAGGTGATGAAGGTTTTCCTTATCTATTGACACTTCCCGCTTATCTTCTCATGATTTTTACGATCATTTTCCCAGTCCTAGTTACATTGTTCACTGCATTTACTAATTATGACTTCAATCATATTCCACCAGCCAGTTTGATTGATTGGGTAGGGGCTAAAAACTTTTTTAGTATCTTCTTTTTAAGCTCATATCGTAATACTTTTTTTGCAGTCTTTTCGTGGACCGTGATTTGGACTTTATGTGCAACAACTTTGCAAATCACCCTTGGTATTCTCACAGCGGTTGTTGCTCACCAGAAATTTATTAAATTCAAACGTATTTTCGGTATCATTTTCTTATTACCATGGGCGGTCCCAGCTTTTATTACTATCATGAGTTTTTCGAATATATTCAACGACAGCGTAGGAGCCATCAATACTCAAGTGATTCCTTTCCTAAACCAGCTTCCTTTTGTAGATATCAGTGCAATCTCTTGGAAAACAGATCCCAACTGGACGAAAGTAGCAATTATCTTAGTGCAGGGCTGGTTAGGATTTCCCTATATCTATGTGATGGTTACAGGAATCTTACAATCGATTTCAGAAGACTTATATGAAGCAGCAAAAATCGACGGAGCAAATGCATGGCAGCGCTTTTCAAACATCACGCTTCCTGCTGTCTTCCTAGTGGCAGCACCAACATTTATTACACAGTATACGGGGAATTTCAATAATTTCTCCATGATCTATCTGTTTAACAATGGTGGTCCCGGAAGCGTAGGCGGAGGAGCTGGTTCTACTGATATTCTTATTTCCTGGATCTATAAACTTACGACTGGAACTTCTCCGCAATATTCTATGGCTTCAGCAATCACGTTGATTATCTCCATCATCGTTATCTGTGTGTCATTGCTGGTATTTAAAAAGACAAATGCGTTCAATATGGGGGATTAACAATGAAAAAATTTCATTCGAGTGCTCGATTCCAAAAACGACTTTCTCACTTTTTTACTTACTTTTTTCTTTTAATACTGTCAGTCATTATCATCTATCCGCTTTTGATCACAGCAAGTACTGCCTTCAAGTCAGGAAATATTGCAGCTTTTAGTTTAGATCTTTCAAGTGACTGGACTTTAGGAAACTTTACTCGGCTATTCAGTGAAACACTTTACGGGACTTGGTATAAAAATACGTTAATCATCTCTGTCCTAACGATGATCGTACAAGTAACTGTAGTAACTTTAGCTGGCTATACGTATAGCCGTTATCGTTTTATCGGCCGCAAATCAAGTTTGATGTTCTTTTTAGTGATTCAGATGGTACCGACTATGGCAGCATTGACTGCCTTTTATGTCATGGCTTTCCTATTAGAGGCGCTAGATAAGTACTGGTTCTTGACGATGATCTATATAGGCGGTGGGATTCCAATGAATACTTGGCTGATGAAAGGATACTTTGACACAGTACCAATAGATTTAGATGAATCTGCTAAACTTGATGGGGCAGGGCATTTCAGGATTTTTTTCCAGATTGTATTACCGCTTGTCAAACCGATGCTCGCCGTTCAAGCATTATGGGCTTTTATGGGACCTTTTGGGGATTTCATGTTAGCTAAGTTCCTGCTTCGAACACCTGAAAATCAGACTGTTGCTGTCGGCTTACAAACATTTATTTCTGATGTGACAAACCAAAGAGTCTCTCTTTTTGCTGCTGGGGCAATTTTGATTGCACTACCGATTTGTCTATTATTCTTCTTTTTACAAAAGAACTTTGTTACCGGCCTGACATCTGGCGGAACAAAAGGATAGGAGCAGAGTATCATGCAAACATTTCCGTTAAACTATTTTTCCGCATTACGTACGCCAACTCAAGTGTTTGCGGGACGCAAACTATTATCATGGCCAAAATTTTTCCTGATATTTGTATTTTTAGTTTCCTTGATGGTCATGCCTGTGACTCTTTTTTATGCAAACCAGATCCAAGCGATTCCGTTAGAACAATTTCTATCAGTCGATTCATTGATCGATGAACAAGGAACCAAAAAATTTTCTGAACTTGAATTATCTGAAACTGGGTTACAATCATCGCAACAAACGATAGCTGTGACCCCTGAAATTTTGGTAGGTGTGTCTTTATCTGAGAAACAACAATCCGATCATGGAACTTTTATTGATTTTGAGAAGGAACAATGGGTGATCCAACAAAAGGATAAATCTGGTATACGCCGCTATACGATGAATTATAGCCCATCTTTCCAACCAGATTCTGTACGTACGCCCGAAGATTTCCAACGATTTTTAGAAAGAGAATTTTATGCCAGTAATCGTCCAACAATCATTTTATCTTATAGTTTAAGTCTTGGTCTTGTCCTATTTGTCATGACGAGTCTCATTTTATTCGGGGCTTCCTTTTTCTTGTGGATGACAAGAAAAAGCCAACTTTCATCCATTCATACATTCAAAGAGAGTGCAAATTTGATGCTGAATGTTATGGGAATAGGTTCCATGGCAGCAGCAGTTGTAGGGTTTATCCACTTTGACTTTATCTTGATGCTAAGTGTCCAAACAACGATAACTGTCTTGCTGCTTTTATGGGTTTTTGTCAAAACAAGATTCAAAGATAAGCGTGTCGAATGACAAGTTTAAGCGATTTATGCGACAATGAATGTGAAAAAAATGAAAAATAAAGTAGTTTTTGAAAAATTTCTGAAAAAATTAAACTTCTTAGTTGATTCTTTTCTTTTTTAGTATTAACGTAATAGGGTAGTTTTTTTAAGGAGGAAAATCATGTTAGAGAAAACTTTATACAATCAATTATTTTCACGTTCTTTCTCGCTCCCTGTCGAAGTAAATTATTGGGACGGTACAACGAAACAATACGGAGATACGGACACTCCTCCCCAAATCAAAATCAATATCCATGAAGAAATCCCAATGAAAGAGATTACAAGTAACGCTTCTTTGGCACTAGGAGAAGCCTATATGGATCATCGAATCGAGATCGAGGGAAGTATCCAAGCATTAATCAACGATGCTTATCAGCAAGCAAACAGCTTTTTACGAGGAAAAGATTATCTAAAATGGCTGCCAAAGAAAGAAAAACATACGAAACAAAAAAACAAAGAAGATATCCATGCGCATTATGACTTAGGTAACGACTTTTATAAACTTTGGCTAGATCCAACTTTGACTTATTCTTGTGCTTATTTCAACACACCTGAAGATACGTTGGAACAAGCACAAATCAATAAAGTCCATCATATCTTAGACAAACTCTTTATCAAAGAAGGCGAAACGTTGCTTGATATCGGTTGTGGCTGGGGAACATTGATGTTCACTGCTGCCAAAGAGTATAATGTCAAGGCAACTGGGATCACACTAAGTGAAGAACAATACGATTTGATTACCAAAAGAATAAAAGAAGAACATTTAGAAGATAAATGCCGTGTATTATTAATGGATTACCGCGAACTAAAAGGCGAAACGTTTGATCATATCACAAGTGTAGGTATGTTCGAACATGTAGGTTCTGAAAATCTTGAAGGTTATTTCAAAGTGGTAAAAGATTTATTGAAACCAAAAGGAACAGCTTTGATCCATGGAATCAGCCGACAACAAGGCGGTGCGACAAATGCTTGGATCAATAAATATATTTTCCCTGGCGGTTATGTCCCTGGTGTTACTGAATTAGTTGATAATATTACAAAAAACGATTTGCAACTGATTGATTTGGAAAGCTTACGTCGTGACTACCAATTGACATTAGAACATTGGACAAAGAATTTTCATCAAGTCCAAGATCAAGTCACGAAAGAAATGGGTGATTCCTTCTATCGAATGTGGGATCTATATTTACAAGCTTGTGCAGCTTCATTTGAATCAAGTAATATCGATGTGATTCAATATTTGCTTGTTCAACCTGGAAACAATGACATCCCAATGCATCGTGCATAATTGAGGCAAAAGTACTGTTTAAAGACTATTTAAAAAGAAGCTAAGTTTTATGATGCTCCAGAAGTGAGATTTTTTGTCTAACTTCTAGGATTGTCTCTAAAGCTTAGTTTCTTTTTCTTTATATTTTCATAATAAAAATTTGGTTCTTTAATTTTTAAACATGACAGAAAATTTTTTCTTCGTTATACTTGTAATAGAATACTATTTTATAACAAAGGGGATCGAATCAATGAAAAAAACTGTTATTTATACTAGTTTATTTGCAGCTTTGTTTTTAGCTGCTTGTCAATCAAATACCAATCAAGGCACATCTGGGAATACGTCTTCCAGTAGCGAACAGCGCTCTTCACAGGTATCGGACTCCTCAACAAAAGCAAGCACATCTTCGTCTAGCCAGACAAAAAATTCTAGTGAAGCAAGTACTCAGTCAGATATCAAAGTGTCTGCAGCTCGTGCGATCGAATTGTTCCAAGATAAATACCCAGATACTGCAATTACTAGTTTGGAATTAGATAGTGATTGGGGATCTTACTTCTACAAGATAGAAGGTGTCGATGATCAAAAAGAATACGAAGCAAGAATTGATGCTCAAAATGAAAAAATGGAGACAGAGAATCCAGGAACTCTAGATCGAGATGAACAAAATGGTCAAAAGAAAAAAGAAGATGGTCTGGATGTTGATAAATTGATCACGATTGAGGAAGCAGCAAAAATCGCCGTCGACAAAGTAGGAAGCGGTACGGCAACAGATTGGGATTTGGATAAAGATTTAGGTACTACTTATTGGGAAGTCAAAGTAAAAGACGGCAATCAAAGTACATCAGTCAAGATCAATAGCCAAACAGGCGAAGTACTGTCAACTGAACAAGATGATTAAGAATTTCTTCGGAAAACAAGAGTTGATTTTTCTTTTAGTCATGATACACTAGATAAAATAACTTGTTTGAAGGAGCGATTTACTTGAGTTTAGAAACGACCTTTGCCAATCATATCTTTGCCAATCCTTTGATGAATGCATCTGGTGTCCACTGCATGACTACCCAGGAATTAGATGAACTGGCTCATTCAGAAGCAGGAGCATTTATCACTAAGAGCTGTACGATCAATGAACGAAAAGGAAATCCCGAACCACGCTATTTTGATGTTCCTTTAGGCAGTATCAATTCTATGGGACTTCCAAACCTAGGTTTTTCTTATTATCTAGAGTATGCTCTTGCGTATGAAAAAGTGCAGGAAAACCAAAATCAACCGTTATTTTTTTCCATTGCCGGGATGAGTGTCCAGGAAAACTTGGAAATGCTTGAGAAAATAGAAAAAAGTGGGTTTAATGGGATCACTGAATTAAATTTATCTTGTCCCAATGTGCCTGGAAAACCACAACTAGCTTACGATTTTGAGGCCACTTATGAAACACTGAAAGAAGTATTCAGCATCTTTTCTAAGCCGCTAGGAATCAAATTGCCTCCTTATTTTGATTTTGCTCATTTTGATCAGATGGCAGATATCTTGAATCAGTTCCCGTTGACATATGTCAATGCTATCAACAGTGTGGGTAACGGGTTGTATATCGATACAGACAAAGAAGCTGTGGTCATCAAACCAAAAGAAGGGTTCGGCGGCATTGGCGGAGAGTATATCAAGCCGACTGCTTTAGCAAATGTCCGCGCTTTTTATACGCGTTTGAAACCAGAAATCCAAATCATCGGTACAGGTGGGATTCGGACAGGACAAGATGCATTTGAACATCTGCTATGTGGCGCAAGCATGTTACAGATTGGTACCGAGCTTCATAAAGAAGGGCCGGAAATTTTTTCTAGAATCATAAAAGAATTAACGCAGATTATGTCAGAAAAAGGATATACGTCAATTGACGAATTTAAAGGCAAATTACGCACCATTTCATAGCAAAGAGACGAAGGTCATGATTGATCTTCGTCTTTTTTTATAAAAAACATTCGTCTGTTCATTCCTGTGCAAGCGTACTCATTGTATGTTAGACGAACTTGTGGGAAAATAACAGAGGCAAAAAGGAGGATAATATGAATGATGCAACAGAATTAGCAAAAGAGCTTAAAGAAAAAGAATTTAGTTTTCAAGAACTAGTTACGGATATACAGAAAAAAATAAAGAAGCAAAATCATGAATTGAATGCGTTTGTCGCGCTTGAACCATTCGAGAGTAATTCCCACGAGCTATTGATTCCCCAGTCAGAAAAAGGGCCATTGTCTGGTATCCCATTTCCTTTAAAAATGCTCGGTCAAGAAAAAAAGGGATGGCTAGCTACTTCAGGATCTCGTTTATTTGAAACACACCGAGCTTCTCATACATCTAATTATGTGCGGCAAGCAGAAGCGATAGGTCTAGTTCCTTTTGGACAAACCAATGCGCCAGAGTTTGGTTTCAAAAATATTACAGACCCAGTCATCTATGGCCCAGCAAGAAACCCTTGGAACCTTGAATGTACACCGGGCGGATCAAGTGGAGGAGCTGCTGCTGCAGTTTCATCAGGAATCGTTCCTTTAGCTGGTGCTAGTGATGGCGGTGGTTCTATTAGAATACCCGCTTCGTTTTGCGGATTGATTGGGCTGAAACCTTCGCGAGGGACGATGCCAGTTGGTCCATATGCTTGGAGAGGATGGCAAGGAGCTGCTATTGATTTCGGCTTGACAGTTTCTATGAGAGACACGGAGGCTTTATTTTATGGGATGAGAAGTATCCATTCCGGTGCGCCATATCAAGTATCGCCAGTTGAGTGGCAAACACATCCAAGAAAAAAACGGTTGAAGATAGCTTTTTGTGTTGATTCACCGATCCACTCACAGATTAGTGAAGAGGCAGTACTTGCTGTAAAAAAAGCTGTAGATTTCCTTGGAAAAGAAGAGCATGATTTGACAGAGATTCCTTACCCACTAGATGGTCGTAAACTGATCACGTCTTATTATCAGATGAATGGCGCAGAAACAGCAGCAATGATCCGCTCGATTGAAACAGGCATCCAGCGAGCTGTCAGAAAAGAAGAACTTGAACCCATTTCTTGGACTTTGTTCCAATATGGTCAGAAGCTCTCTGCCGCTACTTACATCGATTCTCTGCATGTATGGGATGAAGCAGCAATTGTCATGGAAAACCTACATCAAGAATACGATCTATTCCTTTCACCAACGACTGCATTTACCGCCCCTAAAATCAGCGAAGATTTGCAAAGTGATGCGATAAGAGCACAGATGGAACACATCAGTGATTGTTCTGAAGTAGAAGCTTTAGACGTTGTTTCTTCCATGTTTGAGGAGAGCTTGAAGATCACACCTTATACACAGTTGGCTAATCTGACTGGACAACCAGCAATCAGCTTGCCTACTCATTTTACAAAAGAAAACATGCCTCTAGGAATCCAATTTATGGCTGCCAGAGGAAGAGAAGATTTGCTATTTCAAATCGGCTATCTATTTGAAGCAAATCATCAGTTCCATTTACCAAATCCATGGAAATAGCAGAAACAAGGAGAAGAAGAATGAAGAAAAAAAGATTGTTTGCTCTAATAACTAGTGCCTTTTTTATTTTAAGCGCTTGCGGTACAGCTGCCGCTAATCAGGAAGATAACAGCTGGAGTAATCTAGAAAAAAAGAAAGAATTAGTAGTAGCGACTTCTGGCACACTGTTTCCCGCATCTTATTATAATGATCAAAATGAATTAGTTGGTTATGACGTAGATTTGGCAAAAGAGGTGGCTAAACGGTTAAATGTCAAAATCTCCTTTAAAGAATACAACGTGGATGGACAAATCACTTCTGTTTCAAAAGGAGAATCAGATTTTGCTGCGAACGATTTTGGTATCACAAAAGAAAGAGAAAAAAAATTCTCCCTTTCAGAGCCTTTCAAATATTCATTTGACAGTATGATCGTACGAAAAAAAGATGATTCAGGAATCCACTCACTTGAAGATCTTAAAGGGAAAAAAGCAGCTGGCGAACCCAATACTAGCTATATGCGTTTAGCGGAAAAACACGGAGCTAAATTAGTCACATATGACAATGCCACGAATGATCAGTATTTAAGCGATGTAGCAAATGGTCGAACAGATGTTATTCTAAATGATTATTATCTGCAGAAAATGGCCGTATCTGCTTTACCAGATATCCCTGTAAAAATACTGGAGAACGTTTATTTCAATGAAAACGAAAGTGGTTTTTTATTGAAAGAAGGAAATGATGCTCTGAAAAAGAAAATCGATGGCGTATTAAAAGAGATGAAAGAAGATGGGACGACAAAGAAAATATCTGAAAAATATTTTCAAACTGATGTTTCAGTCAAACCGAAAGAAACGATGGCTGAGTCGGTGAGTGAGTGATGTACTTTCCTCTAATTGATTTTTCCCTCATGTGGACTTCGCTTCCTTTCGTACTGCAAGGCTTAGTATACACATTAGGGATTGGCTTCGTGTCGTTTCTTTTAGGAAATTTGGTAGGGTTGCTTTTGACAGTTTTAGGTCTTTTGGATTGGCTGCCTCTGAATGTATTTATTCGTTTTTATTTATCGTTCTTTAGAGGCATTCCCGCACTAGTCCTGCTGTTTCTGTTATATTTCGGGTTACCTTATCAATTAAGTGCCTTAACGGCTTCAGTCATCTGCTTTACGATTACCAGCAGTGCATTTATTGGTGAAATCTATCGAGGATCACTAGCAGGCGTTTCTTCAGGTCAGTGGGATGCTGGTTTAGCTTCTGGTTTTTCTTTCTTTGGGGTATTGAAATATATCGTTTTGCCGCAAGCTTTTCGAATCTCGGTACCGGCACTCAGTAACGTAGCTATGGATCTAGTGAAAGGTACTTCGTTAGCAGCAACAATCACAGTGCCAGAAATATTTCAAAAAGCAAAGATCATAGGCGGTCGGACATTCGATTATTTTTCTCTCTATATTTTAGTTGCACTGATTTATTGGGTCATTTGTATCGGGATCGAAAAAGTGCAACAGTATTTAGAAAAACGTTCTATCCATCAGTCAATCTGAAAAATAGAAATGGTGCTAGCGTGGCTGGCACCATTTCTATTTTTTGTTTCTTGTATATTCTGCCTAGTATTTTAAAACCATTTCATGTAAAATGTAAATCGAAAATATGTTCGGAGGTAGAAAACATGAAGACCCCGCTAACCATCGAAATAGAATCCTCGTTATACCAATATTGCATCGAGCAAGGCGGCTTGGTTGTAGAAGAAGTCACGATGCCTGATGACCAAGGAATTGTAGATACGCTTAGCTGCTTGACAAAATTTGATGGAAGCCGAGAATGGCGATGCTATGAGCTGAAAGTGACAAAAGCAGATTTTCGCTCTACAGCCAAACTGTCATTTGTTGGACATTATAATTATTTTGTTTTACCAAGTAAACTATATGAAGAAGTAAAAACTGAAATCCCTACAGGAATAGGTGTTTTAGTGTATCGTCCGTACACGGTTGAAGAGGAGATGCCTGCCTCTGGTACATTTCTGATTGCGAAAAAAGCAGCAAAGAAAGAGCTTGCTGTACCGGAAGAAGCTTTGACAAACCGCTTCATGGCTTCTTTATTCAGGGAAGTAAGCAAAGCAAAGCAAATGGAGCGAGGCGTAAAATATTTTCCAACAGATCAATTGTACAAAGAATTGAAAAGACGTTCAGAAAATCAAGATCCATTTTCTAACGAACGATATTATGAACGGTTTTTAGAGGAAATAGCTAGTCAGGCAATCAATGAGTTGCAAGAAGAAGTTATCGCGCTTCAACATGATTATGAATATTTGAGGCAACAACAGCAGATCCGTCGGTTGCCTACAGAGCCATTGGAGTGAAAAATATGTACTATCCTTATTTAAGAGGAAAACAATTTGACCTATTAGCATTAAAAGAAGCACTGTCGCGAGGATTGCTCTCCAATAAAATCCAACCAGTGATCGAACCAGTACGTGATTCCGCTACGCTTAAAAATGTGATCGAATTATTTCAAAAAAAGCACCATCCAATCGCTGTGATCCAAAATCCCCAAGTAGGACAATTCAAATTATTCGATCAGCATGTGCACAGTTGGACAGTCAAAGAAAATAGCTCTGTCGTCCCTGCACAGATCTTAACGCCAGAAAATCTCAGTGAAGTACTGGATTCACCTCCAGCGTTTCTTGTTTTCGATGGACAGCACTACCCAAAAGATACAGAGGTGTGGAAACAGTTGGCAGGAGTTGATTCGAAATTTTTGATACCAGATACTAGTCGCTTTCGCATCTGGCTGCCCGAAAACAAAATTGTGATCCGTGACTCTTTTCAAACGAGAAAGCATGTTGAAAGTTATGCAGATAAAACAGATGACTTTTTTAGTGATGACTATCTTTTTTTCCACGCAGACGGATATATTGGATTTTCTGATTTCACGATCGAAGGTAGCCGTTATTTCGATAAAGGGTTCCCTAGCCGAGCGCTTGCTATCCATCTAACGTATATTGATGCTTACGGCAATATACGCGTGAAACATTTTGTCTCTGACAGTAACGACTCTGCTAAAGACCAAGCATTGAAGTTTCTTGAAGCAGGAGATAAAATGAAAAAATGGATCATGCGTCACCATCATCAACTCTTGATTACTTCAGGAATGATTGAATTATTGGCTCTTTACCAGCAACAAAAATTCCCTGGACTGGGAGTGTTGAAAAAGTGGTCACTTATGCATCATTTGGAACTTATTAGTCACCTGCTAGATCATCCAAAAGATTGGCTTAAATATTATTCAAAAGTTCAGGAACTATATGAAGTGATCCAATGATTAGATAATGTAAATGAAAAAGGAATAGAAAAGAGGAAACTGGATGTATATTCGGCAAACAAGGAAAGAAGAAGTAAAAGAAGTGGTAGAAATCATTAATGCCGCAGCAGATTTCATTGCTTCGCAAGGCTCTCCTCAATGGCAAAACGGGCAGAAACCAACAAAAGAAACGATTTTGAACGATATTGAAAGAAAAGAAAGCTATGTATTAATAGTGGAAGATCAAATTGCTGGAACAGCTGCATTAGTCTCAGGCGTGGATCCCGTTTACACAAAAATAGATGGTAGTTGGAAAGAATCAACTGGTCCTTATTTATCGATTCATCGTGTCGCTTTAGCAGAAAGTACTCGAGGAAAAAAACTAGCAAAACCGTTCTTAGAACATTTGTTGACGATTGCAGCCAGCAAAAATATCCAAGATATCCGTATCGATACTTATCCAGCTAATGAACCGATGGAAAAGACCATCTATTCTGCTGGATTCACTTATCAAGGGATGATTGAATTTCCTTTTGAACACGGCGAAAGAAAAGCATATCAAATAATCATCAATTGACTATAAAATCATCTGAGCAAAGATAAAGACATTAACACTACTGAAAAAAATAATCATATGATAGCCAAGAGGTTGTAACAGAAGTGGCCAGCTTCAAAAAACAAGAAAGAATTTCCGAAAATGCTTCTCAAATTTTTGTGGAATTTTAGCGTATTTTACGAAAAAGCTGCTTTCTGAAACTCCCTTCATCGAGAGGTCGTGACATAGCTTTTGTCACGACCTCTCGGCTTATCCTACGAGTATTATTCGATACATTTATATCAATAATCCTTTTTTTATTTTATCTGCAGCTTCTTGGAACGCTCCATCGTTTGACACGACTAAAAGTGAGGGGATAGCTCTCAAACGTTTCAACTGTGCTAAATCTTCTACATAAACCGCCAGTCTGGCTGAAATCTGTTCAGATGAATCTCCACGTTTTTTCAGGCGCGATTGCAATGTCTCTTTAGAGATCGTAATAAAGATAGGACGGACTACCGTCCCGAAATACTCATATAAATGCCAAAAACCATTTGCTGTCAAAACGGCGTAACAATTTCCTACTGTCAGTTTCTTTTTAATTTCTGCTTTACTGGAACCATATTTATGTTGAGCATATTGGTCCCACTCTGCAAACTCATTTCCCTTGATCATCTGATTGAATGTATTGTCAGAAACAAAATAATAATCCTCTTGATCTTTTTCCCCAGGTCTTGGTGATCGATTCGTGTAAGTAATGATCTTTTGTTCCGGCTGAAAAATAGCTTCTGCGAGTGAAGTTTTTCCAGAACCAGAAGGACCGATAAATACATAGCAATAATTCATTGTCATTTCTCCTTTGATGATTGAACAAGTGAAAAAGCTTTGGAAAATATTTCCAAAGCTTTTAAAAGCAACTTTGCTTTTTTGTATATTATACCAGCAAGCCAGTCACAATAGCACTTAAAAAGCTGACTAAAGTCGCTGTTAGCAAAATTTTCAATCCGTGTTTTGCGACAAGATTTCCTTTTTCTTCATTTAATCCCTTCATCGCACCAGAAATGATCCCGATAGAAGAGAAGTTGGCAAATGAAACGAGGAAGACAGATATAATTGCTGTTGTACGCTCAGTAAAATGGAAATTACCATTTGCTAATTCTGTCATAGCAACAAATTCATTTGTAACCAGTTTAGTCGCCATGATACTACCGGCATCCACTGCTTCTTTCCATGGGATTCCGCTGATGAAGGCAAGAGGGGCAAAGATGTAACCTAGGATCTCTTGGAAAGTGATGCCGAATATCCCGTGGAAGATAGCATTGATCATGGCAATCAAAGCAACAAAACCGATAAGCATAGCAGCAACCGTGATCGCCACATGGAAACCATCAAGAATGTATTCTCCCAACATTTGGAAAAATGTCTGTTCTTTGTTTTCTTCAATGATCAGCTCATCTTCTTTTTCTTCTAATACATAGGGATTTACAATTGAAGCCAGAATATAACCGCCAAATAAGTTCAAAACAAGGGCAGTGATCACATATTTAGAATCGATCAGTGCCATATAAGATCCGACGATCGACATAGAAACTGTAGACATAGCCGATACACTCATGGTGAACAAACGTTTCTCAGATAGGAAGGGTAATTCCTTTTTTATGGAAATAAAAACTTCCGATTGTCCTAAAATAGCAGAAGCTACTCCATTATAAGATTCCAATTTGCCCATCCCGTTGATTTTACTTAATCCTAGACCAACAGCTTTCATAAATAATGGAAGAATCTTGATATAGCGTAGAATACCGATAATAGCAGAAATAAATACGATTGGCATCAATACGGAAAGAAAGAAAGGTGCACTTCCTTTATTTGCTACACCGGCAAAAACAAAGTCAACACCTTGCCCAGCAAAAGCAAGAAGATGATCAAACATTTTTGCCAATACAGAAACAACCGCTGTACCAAAAGTTGTACGTAATAATACGAAACCAAGAACAAGCTGTAAAACGAACATCACAATTAGTGGTTTCAATTTGATTGCTTTTTTGTTACTGCTGATCAAAAAAGCAAGCCCTAATGTGACAAATAAACCAATAATACCTAATAAATAACTCAAATAATCACTCCTATTTCAAATTCCGTTTTATTTTACCTGTTTTGCAAATAAAATACTAATCTTTAGTGAAATTTTCATTACTTTTTTAGAGTGAAACGCATTCATTTTCCATTAGAAAATAAAGCGAACAAAATAAAAGGTTCAAAAAGTGTAACGTCTTAGTAAAGTCTATAAAAAAACGAAACTATTGATTAAGCTAATAGTTTCGTTTTCAACATTTATAAGTAAACTTTTTCTATTGGTAATATAGATTTTCGGAAGGGTAGACAGGTGCGCAGGTAATATCGATTCCTAGTTTTTTCAATGTTTGTTCATCATTTTTATTGACCATCACAGTAGAGTGGGCTTGTGCTCCCTCAAGTTCAGCTAGTTTATCATAAGCAACTTGAGCGATTGGATTCGTTACTGCACTGATTGATAAAGCGATCAAGACTTCATTGATGCTTAGTGCATCCAAAGAGGAATGAAGTGTCTTTGATTTCAATCCTTGTATTGTTTCAAGAACTAATGGTGACAATAAAGGAATGTCATCTGCGATATGGGCTAAGTGTTTTACTGCATTTAAGATAACTGCCGCTGACGCATCCATCAATGAACTTGTACGCCCGGTAATGATGACTTCATCTGGTAATTCGATTGCAATCACAGCAGAAGGATCTTTTGTAGGACTTTGCGCTTGAATCTTATCTGCATAGTCATGGGCAGGGACTACCACGTTTCGGTCTTCAGGACGTAAACCGACTTCTTCCATAATCAGTTTGATTCGATTAACTGCTTCTTCATCGATCAATCCTTTTTTGAAGTCGCATTCTGTTTGGAAATAACGACGGATGATTTCTTGTTTAGAGGCTTCTTGGACAACGGTATCATCCACGATCCCAAATCCTACACGATTCACACCCATGTCAGTAGGAGATTGATAAACAGATTCTTTACCAGTAATTTTTTCAATAATACGTTTGCTTACAGGGAATGTCTCAACATCCCGATTATAGTTCACAGCTACTTTATTGTAGGCATCAAAGTGGAAGGAATCGATCATATTGACATCTTTTAGATCGACTGTGGCTGCTTCATAAGCAATGTTCAGCGGATGTTTCAACGGAACATTCCATACTGGGAAAGTTTCGAACTTGGAGTAACCAGCTGCATGTCCTTTTTGGCTTTCATGATACAGTTGGTTCAAGCAAGTAGCGAGCTTTCCACTTCCTGGGCCAGGAGCTGTCACTACAACGATTGGTTTAGTTGTTTCAATATACTCATTTTTTCCAAAACCATCTTCTGAGACGATTTTTTCTATGTTGACTGGATAGTCTTCGATTTCTGAGTGTTTATAGACCTTGATGTTTCGTCTTTCTAGTTTATTGATAAAGACTTTCGTGGCAGGCTGTCCACTATAGCGAGTGATAACGACACTGTTGATTAATAAGCCATAACCACGTAATTCATCGATTAACCGCAAGATATCCATATCATAAGTAATCCCATAATCACCACGGATCTTATTACGTTCAATATCTCCAGCATAGACGCAAATCAGTATTTCAGCTTGATCTTTCAATTTTTGCAGCAATTTGATTTTCGCATCTTCTTCAAATCCTGGAAGTACACGTTTCGCATGCTTGTCGTCAACTAGCTTCCCACCAAATTCTAAATATAATTTGTCATAGTGGTTCACTCGTTCCAAAATATACGCTGACTGCTCTTCAATATATTTTTCTGAATCAAAACCAATTTTTTTCACTAGGTTCCCTCCTTAAGTACTAAAGCATTTTTTCATTTTTTTGAGGATTCGTCAACTGGAATAGCGAAATTCCTCAAAAAAACAAAGAAAATGGTTTAAACCAACTTGTCTAGATAGTTATTCATTGGTATGATAGTTTTTGATAAGGAAGGTGCTACATGAAAAAAAGACAGAAAAAGAAAAACGCATATAAACACTATATCCGTTCGATTTTTACCGGTTATGAAAGAATGCTTGAAGATCCCGAATTGGAACAATTGACGTTTACTTATCTAAACGAAGAAACGCAGCTAACTCGTGATGAGCATCAGCGCATTCATTTCACAACAAGAGATCTGCCTAGTAAATAAAAAATAAGATAAAGGTCATTGGATTCGATTCTGTCCTATCAGATGGAAAGACTAGTTGATCGAAAAAAAGGCTGTACCAAATTTTGGTGCAGCCTGTTTTATGGAGCATTGCCCGCTCTTTTTTATAACAATTTTTTACAGAAAATGGTACTATTGAAGTATTAACAAGTGAAAAACAGATGAGTAAGAGGAGGCAAGTAGTATGAAAGAGCCAGATACAAATGCAAATTATGAGCCAGACGAACTAGAGGAGACGAACGCGGATCAGGATACAGGACAAGAATCGTCTTCTTTTTACGATATCAAAGAAAAAGCAAGCATGAATCTTTCCCAATTATTAGAAGACTTACAGGCTTTTGAAAAGGCTGTCCGCGAAGAAGATATCCCTGAGATCTACCGTTTATACAATGGCCGATTGAATGAAGAATTAAAAAGAAGCTCAAATGAAAATCACGAGATCGATCAATTGCTGATGCGTAAGATCCATGATCGTTTTTTACAGGAATTTCCTTTTATGGAACAAGTAGAAAGCATCTCGCCAACGATAAGCTATTACAAAATCGGCACTTATTACCATGATCGGCCCACGGTCGGTATTGATGCAAGTCTGCCAGAAATTTTTGTTTTGCCTAAGATCGATGAAGAGTGGGAGAAATATTCCCAACCGGAGTCAACGGACTATGACAAAAAAATCAATGAGCTAGACGCAAAGGTGATCACTGCTCAGACAGAAATTGAACGTTTAGATGAACAAATAAAAGAAATCAATCGACAAATGACTGATTTGAACGACAATAAAGGATTCTTGAATCGTAAAAAAATCGAGGAAGAAATTCAAGAATTAGAGAAGAAGAAGCAAGTACTATCTAATGAAAAATTAGGCTGGCTTCCTTATATTGAGACGCCTGAAACAATCCAGCAGCAAAAAGAAGCATTGAAGCAAGAAGCAAGAGCGGACCAGCTTCGTGCAGCCATCGTAGAAAAAGAACAAAGGCAAATCAGACGCTATTTCGGTAGCAAAGAGGGATTCGGTCAAGCAATCCATGAATTCTTGATGAATTATCTTGGCAATGAGAATCCTAATAATCAATCTAATGAAGGAGGTTCCGAGTATGAATGAACACGATGAAGCAGAATGGACAAAAAATGAAGAACAAACAGAAGATCATGAAGAAACGAACACTTCATTGGAAGAACAAACAAGTAATCCTCTGGATGACACAGAAGAAATCCCTATGCTAGAGGAAACAAAAATACACGAAAAAGAAAAAGTAACTCCGACGAATACGAATACTGCAGAAAACACCCATGCTTACGAAATAACTGAAAATCCCGGGTATTTAGAAGGAAAAGAGCAAGATCATCAAGATATCGTCAGTTTGATTGAAACAGCGGAAGCAGAATTAGCGGATTTACGTATGAGAAAAGATTTGATCGAATCAGATTTTCCACAATTATTAGAATCATATGATCGTTTTATATTGAATGAAGAACCAATCTCCACGATCGGAAAGACAAGCCTGATCGAATACTTCACGTATGAATTACTGAAACCGTTGAATGATATTGGTCTGGAACGGTCAAATTCAGCTTATGACACATGGAAAACAAGACATTTTTCGATCAATTATACGTTGAATGGACAAAACGAATTAGTCTTTTCCTTTGTATTACCGACCATCGATCAACGATACCAAGTGGAATCGATGAGTCTCCTAAACGTATCACCAGAGACAATGGAAATCAATGTCCAAGATGACCGGGTGCTTTCTTTGATCCGACACTGGTCAGTGGATCGAGTATTCTCTGCAGGGCAGATCACGATATTCAATCACAAATTGAATCAATTATTAGCCCGTGCAAGAACACTTGGTTTTACCGTTAATCAGACATTACTAGACAATACGAAGCCACTTCGTTTGAATCTTCAGAGCGAATTTGAATTGACGAATGAAGTATTGGATGATATTTTTATCGTGGCAATGAAAAATCCATCCTACGATATGGAAAAGATCAACGAAACTACTTATCAAGTACGATTAGATAAAGGACAGTCTTTAACGATAACAACAAACGAAAAAGATCAAACAGTCTTGTCGATCTCATCTGGAGACTACCCACGATCTGTCATTGATTTCTTTATCAATTACGAATTCTTGGTCCCGTTAATGGTGAGAAAGTCCTGATTGGATAAGTTGGATTACCAGATGTCATTCAGATAATTCTGTTCCAAAGGACTTGCGGCAGTTATCCAGAATAATTGTCACAAGTCTTTTCTGTATGTACTAAATGGACGTGAATAACTTGCTGATGAAGGAGGGATTTCATTAGGAATGTCCACAAATAAAATAGCACAGCTTAGCTTATTGTCTGCTGCTTGTGTAGCAGGTAGGATCGCTTTTCAATTTATTCCGAATTTCCAGCCAATGACTGCTATTTTTTTATTTATAGTACTTTACTTAAGCTTAAAAGATGCGCTAATTGTCATGAGTCTTTCTATTGCAATCAGCAGTTTTTATTTTGGTGTTGGACCATGGGTCATCGGCCAATGGATCAGCTATACTGTTGTTCTGAGTTTGTTTTCAATCGTCTGCTTGAGAAAAACAGTGCAAAGGAACCTATGGTTAAAGGGAGTCTGTTTTTTTCTGGCGGGCATGGTTTACGGAATAGGTATGACCGTTTTTGATACGCTGTTATATCGTTTGCCTCAACCTTGGATCTATTACCTTCAAGGGGTGTCGTTTGATTTGATGCACAGTATAGGCAATGTTGTGTTCTTTCTTGTTTTTCTGCCAGTCGTCAAACGTTTTTACAATCATTCAGGAGGAAAAAATGAAAAAAATAATTTATAGTTTGCTTGCAATGAGTGTCAGTATACTCATTTTGACAAGTTGCAGTACAACCTATACACAATCGGCTTCCAACCAAAAGGAGGAAGTAAAAACATCGCAAAAAGCAACAATCACGTTACAAGAAAATGGTCAAAACTTTTCGGAAAAAGAAGTGGTCTTCAAAAAAGGCGATGATTTACTGAGTATTTTGAAACGAAATTTTGAAGTCGAAGAAGATAACGGCTTCATCACTTCGCTTGAAGGGCACTCACAGGATGAGAAAAATCAACTCTATTGGATGTTTACTGTGGACGGGAAAAGTGCTACTACTGGTGCCAAAGAGATCAAATTGAATGATGGACAATCGGTCATTTTCAATTTGTCTAAACTATAAGTTTCATAAAAAACTGTTAAAGGGCGAATATTGCCATAATTCAGTGAGTTCAGTTGATGAAAGAAGGAAAATAACATGGAAAATTTTAAAAAAAGCGGAATGTTTTCCGTAATTGCTGCTCTAGGGGCTAATATTCTAGTTGCTATCAGCAAATTTGTCGGCTATGCAATCAGTGGCAGTGCCGCCATGCTAAACGAAAGCATCCACAGTATCGTTGATTGCAGCAATCAGATTTTGCTGTTATTCGGTGATAAACAAGCCAATAAAGGACAGAGCGAGTTGCATCAATTTGGTGAAGGACGAGCAAAATACTTTTTCAGTACAATCGTCGCAATGATGCTTTTCTTCGGCGGTGGGGCACTTGGGGTGATGGAAGCTTTTGAAAAATTGACGCATCCATCCCATGAAGTGGGTAATCCGATTATTGTTATAGCAATACTGTTATTTGGTTTGGTAATCGAAGGAAGTTCGTTACGCGTGGCAATGAAAGAAATCAAAGAATTGAATACTGAAAAACTTTCCACGATGCGCTTTTTGCGCGAAAGTCGACACAGTGAAATACTGATTATTTTTACGGAAGACTTGTGTGCTGTAATCGGTTTGGTCTTGGCTTTAGCAGGAACAATATTGACTTATGCAACCGGGATTGCTGCATTTGATGCGATCAGCGGATTGCTGATCGGTTTCTTGCTGATGGGAGCCGCCATTTTCCTAGCAAAAGAATTTTATAGTCTGATCATCGGTGAAAGTGTGACAGCAAGCGATTTGTCAAAAATCAAGTTAGCCTTTGAACGACCTGAAATCAGTCGGCTAATTGATATCAAAACAGTTCATTTAAGTCCAACGGAGATTTTAGTTGCAGCAAAAGCAGATATCGTTGGTAACAAAGAGAATGAAGCTTACTCGGTCATCAACGATATTGAAAAAAATATGCGTCAGTCTCTTCCTGACAAGAAGATGTATATATACATTGAAACAGATAAATATGACCCAAATTATTCTCGTAAATAAAACGTTTATTCATGAATTGAAGCAAAAATGAGAAAAATATAATCTTGTTTTTAAATAAAACGGCTACAATTTAGTGAATTTATGTTACAATGAGTCCGCTGTTTATTTGTTGTAATTAAAGGAGATATTTTAATGAACAAAAAGAAAAGTGCGCCATGGCTTCAAGCTTTGCATGCAGTGATGCCACTTTGTATAAGCTATATACCAGTAGGATTAGCTTGCGGAGTATTGTTGCAAAAAGTTGGATTTGATCCTCTCTTATCAGGACTGTTATCGATTCTGGTCTTTTCCGGTGGCGCGCAGTTTTTAGTTGCATCTATGCTTACGACGCAAGCATCATTTGCAACGACATTATTGATGGTTTTCTTTTTAGAATTACGCTATACATTATTAGGAGCAAGTCTTGCCGGTTTTATGAAAAAAGAAAAGCGGACGTTTTTGGCTGTCTTTTCTCAATCACTGAATGATGAAAACTATGCGGTGAACTACTTAAAGTTTTCAACTGACCCTTCCTGGAATAAAAGAAAGGCTTTATATGTCAATTGGTTCTCAATGACTGCATGGGCCGGTAGCAATATGATCGGTAATTTTTTCGGCTCGGTGATTCGAGTAGATGCTGACCTTGTCCATTTTGCTTTGACGGCCATGTTCATTTTCATGTTTATCATGCAGATGAAAAGCGCACTACTGATCTTTACAGGTTTATTCTCAGGTGTATTAGGGGTCGTATTCATGGTATTATTCCAAAATACTTTCGGATTGATTGCAGCAACAGTCATTGCTTCATTTGCCGGATTTATGCTGGAGAAGGCATTCAAAAAAGAAAAAGCTAAGAAACTAAGAGACCGCGGTAAAGATGTCAATGAGCCGCTCTTCAACTTCCTGGAACAGGAGGCCAATCACCATGACTAAACTATATTTGCTACTTTTAGTTGCTTGTCTGTTCATCGTGGCATATATCCCGCGCTTGTTCCCGATGCTTTATTTTACTCATCGAAAAGTGCCATCCTGGTTCAGTGACTGGATGAAATATGTACCGGTGGCATTATTTGCGGCGTTAGCTTTTAAAGATGTTTTCATTACTCATGAACATCTGGATATTGCTTGGAATATCAAAATAGCTGCAATGATTCTAGTAGCAGGCGTGGCTTACAAAACACGTTCGATGGCGTTGTCAGTTTTGACAGGACTTGCGTCTGTCTTTTTGCTGTCTATGCTTTAAACTGTTTTATTTTA
>NZ_JAKZIW010000028.1:0-28634 GCF_031143325.1 Enterococcus sp. FR204
GTATATAAACTATGTATATTCTTTAATATTTTTTGAGAATGCACTTCGTACATAATAAACTTTAATCACATTAGTCTTTCATACCTACGATCGATCTCTTTGACTCGCACCCATAAATTCATAATAGTTTGTCGGCGTCTTTGGACGTTTCGAAGATGAGCTACGCATTCTCTTCTTTTATAGACAAAAAAGAGAGAGACGAATATGGAGCTTCCAAATTTGGATATTTGATCCAATTTTGGAAGCTCCATTTATTTCGTGTCTGTCTTTTTATTTTTTCCAGCTTTCGACTAATTCTTGGTTCTCTTTGATCCAGTCTTTTGCTGCTTGCTGTGGATCTTTTCCATTGTTGATTTCCAACATAACTTTTTCCATATCTTTTTCTGACCAATGGAAATTGTCTAATACTTTGTAAGCTTCTGGCTGGTCTTCTTTCAATCCTTTTCGAACCATCGTATGGATCTGCTCTTCGCTTCCCATTCCGTTTTCAGGATCTTCTAAGTATTTCAGATCATATTTGGCAAACATCCAATGAGGTGTCCATCCTGTAACTACAATTGGTTCGTGTTTTTTGATCGCTTGACCTAGTGCAACGGTCATTGCTCCTGAAGAAGATGTCTCTACTTTCCAGTCTTTCAAGTTGTCATATTTTTGGATCGTGTTTTCAGCAGCCGTAACTACACCAGCTCCTGGCTCGATTCCTATGATTTTCTTACCTGCCTGATCGGTTAACTCATCGATCGAATTTACATCCATGTAGGCTGGCACTGCTAAACCAACTTTTGCTCCTGTCAAATTGGCACCTAGGTCTTCGACTTGATCTTTATATTGTGCATATTGTGAACCATGAGTTTTAGGTAGCCAAGCTGAAACCATGGCATCTGACTCGCCATTTGAAACAGATTTCCACATGATTGAATTATCTAATGGCGTCATCGTTACATCATAGCCCATTTGTTTCAATACTTCACCGACTACATTTGTTGAAGCAACTTCTGTATCCCATTCAACATAAGATAAGTTGATACGTTTTGTTTCTTTGGCAGATGAAAAACTCCCTATACCAATCGCACCTAAGATCACTACTACTACAGCACCAATGATCAATCCTTGACGTTTTTTACTTTTCTGTGTTGCTGCTCCTGCAGCTTTTTTATTATTTGGCTGGTTCAAATGCTGTGTAAAACGGTCAATGATGATTGCTAAGATAACTAATGCAACGCCGTTGACAAATCCATTCCCGACTTGTGCTCTTTGCAATGCTGATAATACGCCGCGTCCTAAGCCGGGTGCACCGATCATAGAGGCAATAACGACCATTGAAAGTGACAGCATTGTTGTTTGATTGATCCCTGCCATGATCGTACTTTTAGCTAAAGGCAATTCTAGTTTGAATAGTTTTTGACGACTTGTGCTCCCGAATGAATCAGAAGCTTCTACTAATTCTTTAGGAACTTGTCGAATCCCTAAATTCGTAAAACGAACGGTTGGTGGCAAAGCAAAGATGACTGAGGCAAATACCCCTGGAACCATCCCGATACCGAAAAATGCAACTGCTGGAATCAAATAAACGAATCCTGGCATTGTCTGCATAAAGTCAAGGATCGGTTTGATAATACTTTGGGCTTTACTGCTTTTTGCCATCAAGATCCCTAATGGTACCCCAATGATGATCGAGATCACACTAGATAAAAGAACAAGTGTGACAGTATTCATCAAATCATTCCATAGACCTTGGTTATAAATAAACCATAGACCGATTAATGTGAACAACGTAAGTCCTGGACGTTTCTTAGAAATAAAGAAAGCTGCTATCGTCAATAACAAGATAAACAAAGGAGCTGGAATCACTAACAGTAAATTTGTAATCCCCGACATCACTGCCTGTCCGATCGTTTGTAAAAATGAAAATAGGCCAGAAAAAGTTGTCGTAAACCATTCTGTGATATTTTCTACCCAGTTTGCCACTGGTAATTGATAGTTCAATAGATTATTCATGTTCACTCACCTCGCTTGTTTCTGCTAATGCTTCAATCACACTACCTCGGATGACGACACCTTTTAATTTTCCATCCTCTACAACTGCAAGTGGAGTCGGTGAGTCATAAATAATATTGAAAATATCACTTACCACCATGTCTTTCCCGATCACCGTCACATTTTCATCTAGGAAGTCGATCAATGGACGTTTTTGCTTCCTAGCTTCTAACGCTTGATCTGCAGTGATGATCCCTTTCAGGTGTCTCTTTCTGTCAACAGCCATCAGCATGCTGACTTCTTCATTACGCATCCTTGTCAATGCAACGTTTGGTCCATCAGATTCGATATTCGTCGTCAATGCAGGTACCATGATGTTTTGAGCCGTAAGCACTTTGGAACGATCGACTTCTTCCACAAATTCACGTACATAATCATTTGCTGGATTGGTCAATATTTCTTCACCTGTTCCGATCTGCATGATTTCGCCGTCTTTCATCAAGGCGATTCTGTCCCCAATCCGTAAAGCTTCATTCAAATCATGGGTAATGAAAATAATCGTTTTTTGAACATTGGCTTGCAGGTCCAGTAATTCGTCTTGCATTTCTCGACGGATCAGCGGATCAAGAGCCGAGAACGCTTCGTCCATCAGCAAGATCTCAGGATCATTTGCTAAAGCTCTGGCTAGGCCAACCCGTTGTTGCATCCCACCAGATAACTGACTAGGATATTGGTCTTTAAATGAAAGCAAACTAGAATTTTCTAATGCTTTTTCTGCTTTTTCTTGTCGTTCTTCTTTAGGTACACCACGGACTTCTAACCCGTATTCTGTATTTTCCAAGATCGTTCGATGTGGAAACAGACCGAAGTTTTGGAAAACCATATTGATTTTATGACGACGGACTTCTCGCAATTCTTCTTTGCTTAACTTCGATACATCTTCTCCATCAATATAGATACTGCCCGAAGTTGGCTCAATCAGACGATTCAATAGACGGATCAATGTGGATTTCCCACTCCCGGAAAGCCCCATGATCACGAAGATTTCTCCTTCTTTTACGTCAAAATTCACGTCATACACACCAACCGTTGCACCGGTTTTCTTTAAAATCTCCGTTTTCGGCTGGTGATCATTCATCATATCTAAAGCGGCTTGTGTCTTTTTACCAAATATCTTTGTTAAATGTTTTACTTCTACTTTTACCAAACAAATTCTCCTTTTTTATGTAAATTCATTTTTCTTTCTGAAAAAAGTGACCACACTATGTTAACATCATGTAGTCACTTTGTCAAAAATGAAAGAAATTTGCTTGTCCAAACTGAAAAAAACTTGGCTAAATCTTTGTAAATAAAAGGTTTAGCCAAGTTAATATTTTTTTAATATTTCACACAATCATTCTGCAAGCTGATGCTCCGGGTAAAAAAAGTTTGTCATACGCTGTAGCGTATATTCATTTCCAATAAAATGAACGATGTCCCCTGCCGTAAATTTAGCATAGGGGCCAGGTGAAACAAGCAGTTCTTCATTATGAGAAATTGCGATAACTGTGGCGCCAGTCGCCTGCCAGATATTCAACTCGCTAATCGAACGGTCCAGATGCATTGCTTTTTCTGATAAAGATAATTCAAACGGAAGTAAAGGATTCATCTTATGTATTCGCTTCGTTTGATTGACCAGCTGATCCAATAATTGAGAAAAATGATTCAGCTCATCTTGTTGCTTCTCCACACTTGCCATGATTTCTGCTTTTGTATCTTGGATGGATTGTACATCTTGATATTGCAATAGGAAATCTTTTGCTTTTTCCTTCGAAGCAACAAATGCCCCACTTCCATGCCGTACTTCCATGATTCCAAGATCTACCAGCACATTGATAGCCTTGCGGGTAGTCTCAGGAGAAGCATTGTACGTACTGGCAAGTGTTGAGCGGGCATGGATCTTCTCACCCACTTTATATCGGTTTTCAACGATACGTTCGGCTAAATCAACAGCAATCTGCTGGTAGCGCGGGCGGACGATTTTTTTCTTTCCAGACATTTTCTTTCCTCTTTCTTTTTTTACTTTCCCTCATCTTACTATGCTCTAGCAAAATAAGCAAAAAAGGGGAGAATAGCCTCTTGCAACGACTGATCATCGCTTGATCTGTTCCTTTTTTACTGGGCAAGCTGTTTGACAGTCATCACAATTCTTACCGGATTTTAAACGAGTATAGACAATGGCGCCTACACTTCCAAAGATTAACACACTTAATAAAAATGTCGCCATCCTATTCCTCTCCTTCTAATGACAATATAGTATAAAACTGGTTCTTGGATTTTGGCTGACGGAACAAAACATAAACGAGTCCTATCATCAGTAAAATAGCAAGATACGTCCCTAACGCTACCTGTCCACCCTCCAATAAGTGTCCCAACTGATAAATCACAAAACTAACTAAATAAGCTAAACCGCATTGATAGCCTATGGCGATCCAAGTCCATTTCTTGGCATTCATTTCCCGATGGATAGCCCCAATTGCCGCAAAACAAGGTGCACAAAGTAAATTGAAGGCTAACAATGAATAAGCTGCTGCGGGAGTATATGTGTGTTGTAGCACTTGCCAGATTTCTCTGCCATTTTCGGATACTTCCGCATGACCAAACAAAATACCAAATGTGCCAATAATATTTTCTTTAGCGACCAATCCTGTAATCGCTGCGACTGTTCCTTGCCAGTTTCCCCAACCAAGCGGCTGAAAAACAACTGCCAGGATTCGCCCGAAAAAGGCTAAGATACTTTGGTCTTCAGAAACAGGTTGAGCATAAAAATTATAAGAAGAGCTGAACCAGATCACGATACTAGAAACAAAGATAATCGTTCCTGCTTTTTTAACAAAAGACTTGCTGCGGTCATAGGTTTGTCTTAGGACCGCTGACCATTGAGGAAAATGATATGCGGGCAATTCCATGATAAAAGGAGCTGTATCTCCAGCAAACAAACGTGTTTTTTTCAAGCTGATTCCAGAGAAAATAATTGCAGTCATACCAAGAAAATAGGCAGAAGGAGCTACCCAAGATTGATGAGGAAAAAAGGCCCCTGCTACTAAGGCAATAATCGGCAACTTTGCAGAACAAGGCATGAAGGTTGTGACCATGATCGTCAAACGACGATCTTGCTCGTTTTCAATCGTGCGACTGGCCATGACGCCTGGCACTCCACATCCTGTAGCAATCAGCATAGGAATGAAGGATTTTCCTGAAAGACCGAATTTCCTGAAAAGTCGATCCATGACAAAAGCGATCCTCGCCATATATCCGCAGTCTTCCAGAAAGCTCAAGCATAAAAACAATATAATCAATTGCGGTAGAAATCCTAACACTGCTCCCACGCCTGCGATGATGCCGTTCAAGATCAGCTCCTGCATCCATCCCGCTACTTGCCATTCAGCTAACAATCTGCCAACATGTTCTGGTAACCATGTACCAAACAATGTGTCATTGATCCAATCTGTCCCCATTGTTCCTACTGTTTGAATAGCCAGATAATAGATCAGCCACATCACAAATGCGAAGATCGGCAAGGCTAACCAACGATTCGTTGCAATCTGATCGATTTTGTCACTCATCGATAATTGGAAAGAATCATTTGACACAACACAGAGTGTACATAGTTGGGTAATAAATTCATAACGTTCATTGACCAGAATCGTCTCACTATCGTCGTCCAATAGTTTCTCTGTTAACTGGATCAGTTGCTCGATCTCTTTTTGCTGAGAAACTGCTATCTCGTAATCCTCTCTTACCTTCTGATCTCGTTCAAAATATTTCATTGCATACCAGCGTTTCTTGCCGCTTTGTTCTCCTAGTACATCTTCAATTTCATGTAAAGCTGCTTCTACACGTGGATCATATGTACAGGGAACAGGAATAGAAGGCCGCTTTTTTGCAGACTCCTGAATCTTTTCGATTAGTTTTTCGATTCCTTGCTTTTTCAATACGCTGATTGGTAAAACTGGTACACCAAGACCATAGGAAAGCTTTTCTAGATTGATTTTTTTTCCTTCTTTTTTGATGACATCCATCATATTCAGACCAATGATCATAGGAATGTCTAAATCCAATAACTGCGTAGTTAAATAAAGATTCCGTTCTAAATTGGTAGCATCAATAATGTTGATGATCAGTTCAGGCTGTTCCTGAACCAAATAATCTCTTGCAATCACTTCTTCTGGTGTATAAGGAGACAAAGAATAGATGCCGGGTAGGTCCTGAATATGAATGTTCGGATTTTTTTTCAACGATCCTTCTTTTTTTTCTACTGTTACGCCCGGCCAATTCCCTACATATTGATTCGAACCAGTCAAGAGATTGAACAAGCTAGTTTTCCCGCTGTTTGGATTTCCGACTAACGCGATATTCATTCTTTTTCCTCCCTTTGTATCAAGATTAGTTCGGCCTCTGACTTTCGTAACGTCAGTTCATACCCTCGCACTGTCAGTTCGATTGGATCTCCCAGAGGGGCTAGTTTTCGGATAACTATTTTTACATTTCGCGTCAATCCCATATCCATTAACCGTCGCTTCACTGCGCCTTGTCCGTGGATTGCTACGACGATCCCAGTATCTCCTGCTTTTAATTGATCAAGAGAAGTCCAGCTTTCAGAGGAAGCAGTCTTTTTATTGACAAAGATTTGACCTAGTATTTCCCGACTTACTGCCACTCGATGACTTTTTACCAGTAAAATGGCATTGTTGCCTGATAAATTGACGACGACGATTTTACTTCCGGCAACGATCCCGATATTTTGCAAATGGCGTTTTGTTTTTTCTTCTGTTTCGATTCGTTCGACTTGATAAACGAAATTTTGCTTTGCCTGCGCTAAGGTCTGCATATTGATTCCTCTCTTGTGAAATAAATCATGTATTAAAATCATTCATTATATGTTCTAATTTTCTTACGTGTTACGCAAATAAATGAGAATCATTCTCACATAGAATACTCTCGGTAATTGAGAATGTCAATTATACTTGTGATATTATGAGCGAATCTTTAGTATTGATAGATAAAAATGAGAAAAAAATATTTCTTCATAGTTTTCCACAATTTTTTCTCTATTAAATTTGCTATTTTCCCACACGATACTTGTTTTCAGCTCTTTTTTCAAAAACACAAAACTTAGTATTCCACAGTTTCCACAACACAATATGTAGTGTTTGTTGTTTGACTTTTTTACTAAGAGTTTTATACTATCTATTATAGATAATAAGAATGTGTTAGAGGAGGCACTCACCATGAACGTAAAAATCTTTTCTAAAAATAATTGTATGCAATGTAAGATGGTCAAACGGTTTTTAACAGAAAATCAAATTGCTTTTGAAGAAGTCAATATCGATGAACAGCCTGAAGCAGTAGACTGGTTGAAAGCACAAGGATTCCAAAGTGTTCCTGTCATTACCTCTGATGCAGAAACAGTTATCGGATTCCGTCCTGATCAGTTGCGTAAACTTGCCAGCTAACATGACTAAAAGAATCAAAACGTGATACATGGATTTGAAGGGCTTGAGACAGCACCAGTTTTTGTCGCAAACTTCCAAATCCTTTTTTAAAGCTTAAAAACAATGCAATGATTTGCAATCAAGCATCATCAAATACGAAATGAAGGTTGGGCGTACGTATGAGTCTTAAAAATTTACAAGATGTCAGTTATTTCAAGCTGAATAATGAAATCAATCGGCCAGTCAATGGTCAAATCCCTTTGAATAAGGATAAAGAAGCTTTAGTTGCCTTTTTTGAGGAAAATGTCAAACCAAATACGATGACTTTTCCATCTATTATGGAAAAAATCAATTACTTGATCGATCAAGAATATATAGAAGCAGAATTCATTCAATTGTATTCACCATCATTTATTGAAAAGCTATATCAATTTTTGGACGAGCAACATTTTTCTTTCAAATCTTTTATGGCTGCTTACAAATTTTATTCTCAATATGCGTTGAAAACCAACGACGGTTCCGCTTATCTGGAAACTTATGAAGATCGAGTAGCCTTCAATGCGCTTTACTTTGCGAACGGGGATGAAGAATTAGCACTTGCTCTTGCAGACGAAATGATCCATCAACGATATCAGCCAGCTACACCTTCTTTCTTGAATGCTGGACGTAAACGTCGGGGCGAATTGGTGTCTTGTTTCTTGACTCAAGTCACTGACGATATGAACTCTATCGGGCGCTCAATCAACTCTGCTTTGCAATTGTCCCGTATTGGTGGCGGCGTAGGGATTACTTTATCAAATCTTCGTGAAGCCGGCGCTCCTATCAAAGGATATGAGGGTGCTGCAAGTGGTGTCGTTCCAGTCATGAAATTATTCGAAGATAGTTTCAGCTATTCTAATCAATTAGGTCAGCGTCAAGGAGCTGGCGTGGTTTATTTGAACGTTTTCCATCCAGACATTATTGCTTTCCTTTCAGCAAAAAAAGAAAATGCAGATGAAAAGATTCGCGTAAAAACTCTTTCTCTTGGCGTGATCGTACCTGATAAATTTTATGAATTGACACGTAAAAACGAAGATATGTATTTATTTAGTCCATATAGTGTCGAAAAAGAATATGGTGTCCCATTCTCTTATGTAGATATTACAGCTGAGTATGATCATCTAGTTGCAAATCCAAACATTCGCAAACAAAAAATCAAAGCGCGTGATCTTGAAAATGAAATCTCAAAATTACAACAAGAATCTGGCTATCCTTACGTAATCAATATTGATACAGCGAACCGCGAGAATCCAATCGATGGCAAGATCATCATGAGTAATTTATGTTCAGAGATTTTACAAGTTCAAACGCCTTCTGTGATTAACGGCAAACAGGAATATGAAGTATTAGGAACAGATATCTCATGTAACTTAGGCTCGACAAATATCGTGAATTTGATGCAAAGCCCTAACTTTGGTCAATCTGTGCGTACGATGACTCGTGCATTGACATTTATTACAGATGCATCTGATATCGATGTCGTACCACCGATCCAAAACGGAAATAAGCTGAATCATACGATTGGATTAGGTGCCATGGGCTTACACACTTATCTTGCAAAAGAACAAATGGAATATGGCTCAGAGGATTCATTAGACTTTACAAATATTTACTTCATGCTGTTGAATTATTGGACACTTGTTGAAAGCAACAATATCGCTCGTGAAAGAAAACAAGTTTTCCATAATTTTGAAAAATCAGCTTATGCTGACGGCACTTATTTCGAAAAATACGTAACTGGAGAATTCCAGCCAAAATCAGAAAAAGTCAAATCATTGTTTGAAGGCATTTTTATCCCAACTGCTGAAGATTGGAATGCTTTGAAACAAGCAGTAATGAAAGATGGACTGTATCATCAAAATCGCTTGGCAGTAGCACCAAATGGCTCAATTTCATATATCAACGATACGAGTGCAAGTATTCATCCTATCACTCGCATGATCGAAGAACGCCAAGAGAAGAAAATCGGTAAAATTTATTACCCAGCGCCTTATCTATCCAATGAGACGATTCCGTATTACACTTCTGCTTATGATATGGACATGCGTAAAGTAATCGATGTTTATGCAACGGCACAACAACACGTCGATCAAGGCATGAGTTTGACTTTATTCATGCGTTCTGAAATCCCAGAAGGCATTTATGAATGGAAGACAACAACGAAGCAAACGACACGTGATTTGAATATTTTAAGACATTACGCTTTCCATAAAGGAATCAAATCCATTTATTACGTACGTACCTTTACTGATGATGCAGAAGAAATCGGAAGCAATCAATGTGAAAGCTGCGTGATCTAATATCATAGATAGATTCGCTTATTCATATTTTAATTAAAGGAGCATTCTCATGTCAGAAACATATTATGAAGCAATAAACTGGAATGAAATTGAAGATATCATTGATAAATCCACTTGGGAGAAGCTGACAGAGCAATTTTGGCTAGATACACGTATCCCACTTTCAAATGACCTAGATGATTGGCGTACATTGTCTCAATTGGAAAAAGATACAGTAGGACATGTATTTGGCGGTTTGACACTGCTAGATACTGTCCAATCTGAAAGTGGCATGGATCAGTTGCGTAAAGATGTCCGCACTCCCCATGAAGAAGCCGTTTTGAACAATATTCAATTCATGGAATCCGTTCATGCCAAAAGTTATTCTTCTATTTTTAGTACACTGAATACGAAAAAAGAAATCGAAGAAATTTTTGACTGGACAAATACGAATCCTTATCTGCAAAAAAAAGCTGAGCGTATCAATGAAATCTACAAACACGGTACACCGCTAGAAAAGAAAATTGCCAGCGTCTTTTTAGAAACATTCTTGTTCTATTCAGGTTTTTATACTCCTCTTTATTATTTAGGAAACAACAAATTGGCTAACGTAGCAGAGATCATCAAACTAATCATCCGAGATGAATCTGTACATGGAACCTACATCGGTTACAAATTCCAATTAGGATTCAACGAGTTACCTGAAGCAGAACAAGAAACGTTAAAAGACTGGATGTACAATCTTCTTTATGAGCTTTACGAAAACGAAGAACGTTATACAGAAGAATTATACGATCCAATCGGCTGGACAGAAGAAGTCAAGACATTCCTACGCTATAATGCCAACAAAGCATTGATGAACTTAGGGATGGATCCACTCTTTCCAGATACTGCCAATGATGTCAACCCAATCGTAATGAACGGGATTTCAACAGGCACAAGCAACCATGACTTCTTCTCACAAGTCGGAAACGGCTATTTGTTAGGTCATGTAGAAGCGATGAAAGACGACGATTATTTGATTGGATTGGAGTAAGGATTTATTTTAATTCAAAAATTTTTCGAAAAATAAAAAGAGTTTAGCGTACAGATATTTTAAATGTACACTGAACTCTTTTTTATGCTTATTCACTTGTTTCTTCCAGCACTTTTGGACTGTCTAACTTTTCCGAAACATGTTCCATTCTTCTCAATAAATAGATTTTCCGGATATTTAATATTATCGTCTTAATCACTGCATAGACAGGTATGCAAATCAGCATGCCTAATATTCCTGCGACACTTCCTGCTCCAATCAATACCAAGATGATCGTCAAAGGATGGATATTCATTGATTTCCCAAATAACAACGGCTTGATCAAATTTCCATCTAATTGTTGGATCACTAAAATCGACAACGCCATATACAAAGCTTGAAATGGAGAGATAAACAAACCGACAATGATTGCTGGTACCGCTCCAATAAAAGGGCCGACATACGGGATAATATTCGTGATTCCGCAAATGACCGCAAGCAACAAGCTATAAGGCTGATCGAATATTCTCATTGCCAAAAAGCTCATTACACCAATAATCAAAGCATCTAAGATCGTACTGCTGATATAGGCAGATAATGTTTCGTTTAATTCTTTTACCGTTTGGCGTAACTCTTTACGAATCGCTTTCGGAAAGAAGTGAGACAACGCATCAATAAATTTGTGCCCATCCTTGAACATAAATAGCAAAATAAATGGAACGGTAAATAACAAAATAAAAAATTGCATCATAAATGAAATGATTTTTGAGACACTTGCAGATAAACTGACTAATATGATATTGAACAAATTACTAAGAGATAAATTTGCTGATGCTAATTGTTCTTCCAAATTGAAATTTTTAAACTCTTCCCGCTGCGCCAATTCATTTAACCATTTGCTTGTTTCATCTGCATACGTTGGCAAGCTCTGGGTCAATTGAATTGTCTGTTCCATTAACTGAGGCACTACATTCATGACAGTTAAAACAACTAAAATGATTACGACCAAAAACGTCAATAAAAAACCGAACACTCTCGGGATCCGATGCTTTTCGAGAAAAACAACGATTGGATCGAACATATAATAGATAAAACCAGCAACAAGCAATGGTAAAAAATAGCCGAAAGCATTTTCAATATTGGACTAAAAATATTCGGCATTTGTAAAATAAAGTACACGCCGATGATCGTGAGTACTAGCTCCACTGTCCAGAAAAATAATTTTGATTGTTTAAAACGTGATTGCATACATCTCCTCCAAGGTCCTTTGATACTTCTATTCTATCATTTAACAAAGAGTTACGCGCTGAGATTTTCATTTGCTTAAAAAAAACAAAAAAAAATAAACATATTTTAATGAGTAGACGAGTACTTAAACAAAAACACGGTTTGGAGTAGTGACAAAAATTATACTGCAGTCCCTTTTTCCAAATAAACGGTGTTCAAAAGCTTGCATCTTCGTAATAAGCCCAGCCAAACGAAAAATATAAGGAACTATTTTTATTTGGCTGGGCTTATTACTTGATGTAGGACATCTATTTTACAACCTCAGATCATTTATTGCGTAATACTGACTAAATGCAATTTTGTGATATTTTTGTGTACGGACAACTCCTCGATCACATCGGCATAAGTGAGCCCTTTTGGAAGATCAATCGTATAGATATTTTTGTACACTCGGTAGTCATCAACGAATTTTACGTCAAAATTCACATCTTCGATTACGATATTTTTCTCTTCAAAATAATCGGTAAGAAAATCTTTGGTTTCTTTTCTATGGATAAATTGGATTTCTAACTTTTTAGTCGTAGGTACATGGATCACGCGTTTCACTACTGTGAGTGCAATAGCAATCCCGATAAAACTGATGATCGCAATGGAATAGTAACCCATGCCGATGGCGATCCCTAATCCAGCAATAGCCCATAAAGAAGCGGCAGTCGTAAGTCCCGTCACCGATTGTTTCGTGACGATGATCGTTCCCGCGCCTAAGAAACCGACACCACTCACCACTTGAGCAATCAGCCTTGCTTCATCTGAACGAATCGTTCCAGCAAGCTGTGGATACTCTAAAGCATCTCTTAATGCTCCACTAGCGATCTCGACTTGGATCAATGCAATGATACATGCACCCATACAAACTAAAATATGCGTACGCATACCTGCTGGACGATTTTTATATTGTCGTTCAAAACCGATTGCTCCGCCAAATAGCATAGCGATCCCTAAACGTAAAATAATCTCTGGAATTGTCAATACCATATCATTCATCTAAACACCCTCCAGTCCAATATATCATGTCTGAAAGGAGCAGACAAAAAAAGTGCAATTTTTACCTTTTACGAAAAAAGGACTGTGACAAAATTTTTGTCATAGTCCTTTTTATGAATAAACGGTGTTCAATCAGCTGACCCTCGGTATTAGCTCAACAAACGGCAAAATATGGGGAGCTATTTTTCCTTAGTCTTCTCTAATACTCAGGTCAAAACGCTGATTTTACAACCTCTTTAGCCTACTATTGAAAATTACAACTTACTTGCTGCTTCTTCATCGATGATCACAACAACATTGTCGTGGTTTTGCAATACACTTGCTGGTAAATGATTCGTTACAGGTCCTTCAATCATCCCTTTGATTGCATCAGCTTTGCTTTCGCCAAATGCCATCAAGACGATTTCTTTACTTTTCATAATTGAACCGATTCCCATTGAAACAGCTTTTGTTGGTACATCTTCTGCTTTATCGAAGAATCGTTTGTTTGCATTGATTGTTGATTCTGTTAAGTCAACTACTGAAGTCGTTCCGTCAAATGAAGCACCAGGTTCATTGAAACCGATATGTCCATTTTGCCCGATTCCTAAGATTTGGATATCGATTGGATGTGCATCGATGATTTGATCATACTTTTTGCATGCTGCTTCCAGATCTTCTGCTTTTCCATCTGGTACAAACGTTTCTTTGAATGGTTTTTTATCAAATAATTGGACATCCATGAAATGACGGTAGCTTTGTTCATCTGAACCGCCTAGTCCAACGTACTCATCTAAGTTTACAGAAGTCATTTCACTGAAATCCAAATCGCTTGAAGTCATTTCTTTATATAAAGTAACTGGTGTGCTTCCTGTTGCCAATCCTAATACTTTTGCACCTTTGTTCATACCTTCTTTGATGATTTCAAATGCTTTTTTTCCGCCTTCTTCAGCGTTTTTTACACGAATGATTTCCATAGTGATTGCTCCTTTGTATTTTGGTATAGCCCAATTATAGCATTCTTTTTTTCTTTTTACAATAATTAGTATAGACCAAAGTGCATTTTTTTCATTTTCTTGACAATAAATAGGAATCCGTGTTAGGTTTCATAAGATGGTTCAATCAAACAATCCATGTTGCATGAAAACCAAGCAAGTGATTCACTGTGGACGCTTTATGTCTGCAGTTTTTTTATGAAAAAGGAGTTATTATGAGTATACTGACATTAAACAACATTACCCAGCAATTTGGCGACAAAATCCTCTATGAAGGTGTCGATCTGCAATTAAATGCTGGCGAACATCTTGGGCTGATTGGACAAAACGGAGCCGGTAAAAGTACATTGATTAAAATCATCACTGGTGAGATCTTACCAGATGACGGACAGATCCATTGGCAAAAAAATATTCACAAAGGTTACCTCGATCAATATGTGGAAGTCGATGAAACATTAACAATCGAAGAATTTCTAAAAACTGCGTACGCAAAAGAATACGAAAAGGAAGAAAAAATTGCTTTTCTTTACCAAACATATAGCGAGACCTTCGATGATTCCTTGCTGGAAAAAGCTGGGAAACTCCAAACGGAATTAGACCAAGGAGTGTTTTATCAAATCGACACCTTAGTTGCTGAGATGAGCAGCGGGTTGGGGATCGATGTCTTAGGTTTAGATTCACTGTTGAAAAATCTAAGTGGTGGACAACGTTCAAAGGTGATTTTAGCAAAACTACTTTTAGAAAACCCAGATGTTCTGATCTTAGATGAACCAACCAATCACTTAGATGATCAGCATATCCAATGGCTGACGCAGTTTCTTCAGGATTTTGACGGTGCGTATATCGTGATTTCCCATGACCAAGAATTTCTTGATCAGATCACCACCCATATCGCAGACATCGAGTTTGGAAAGATTACTAAGTATACTGGCCATCTAAAACAAGCATTGAAACAAAAGGAACAAAATCGCGAAAGCTATTTGCGCCAATATCATGCTCAACAAAAACAAATCGAAAAGACCGAAGCTTATATTCGAAAATACAAAGCCGGTTCCCGATCAACGATGGCAAAAAGCCGACAAAAACAATTAGATAAAATCGAACGGCTGACGCCTCCAGCTTCAGCAAGTAAAGCTGTCTTTGATTTTCCATTCTCGCCTATTGTCACGACATTAGCAGTGGAAACAACTGATTTAGTCATCGGATATGATCGACCGCTACTTGCACCCATCAATTTGACCATCCGCTTTGGTGAAAATATTGCCATTCGAGGCTTCAACGGGATTGGAAAATCTACTTTATTAAAAACACTGATCGGTGAGATTGAAAAAATAAGTGGCGATTTCCACTTCCCAGATAACACAAAAATCAATTACTTTTCACAAGATCTGTACTGGGAAAATCCATTAGAAACACCACTACAATATTTAAGCAGTCAATTTCCAAAAGCGACTATCAAAGAATTACGTCGCCAACTAGCTAAAGCAGGGTTAGTTAATCAATTAGCAAGTGAACCTCTCACTACATTAAGTGGTGGGGAACAAACTAAGGTGAAACTTGCACAGTTGACAATGAACCAAGGCAATTTACTGATTCTCGATGAACCGACGAACCATATCGATCAAGAAACGAAAGAAAGCTTACAAGACGGGATACAGAAATTTCCAGGAACAGTAATCATCGTCTCTCATGAACAAGAATTTTATCAAGATCTTGTGCAACGAGTCATTGAGATTGAACCAAAATAAACGTTTGATTGAATAGTTGAAAAAAAGGAGCTGTGACAAAAGTTTTGTCACAACTCCTTCTTCTGAATAAATGGTGTCCAATTAGCTGACCTTCGGTATTAGCTCAAAAAACGGCAAAATATGAGGAGCTATTTTTATTTGGCTATTCTTATTACTTGACGCAGAACAGCTTTTCACAACCTCTTTTCGTCTATTTTTTATTTTCGAGATTTCTCTTTCCTTTAAAAACAACTGTTTGAAAGAAGAACGCACATCCTTGAAAAACAAGCCCGCTAACCGTTACACCTAACCAGCCATACTGCTGCCACATTGTCGTCCCTAGCAATGAACCAGCCGCACCTCCAATAAAGTACATAAACATAAATACAGTATTATTTCGGTTGCTTGCTGCTTCACCTAGCCCTTGTACTCGTGTTTGATTGGCGACTTGACCAAATTGATTCCCGACGTCTAATAAAATAATAGCTAAAAGCAAAATGGCCAAATGGCTTCCGCCAACCAATAAAGCAATAAAGCTTATTGTTTGCATAACAAGTCCCATATACACGATTTTTCTTTCAGAATAAGAATCTGCCAGTCGTCCCACGATAGGTGCAGCAACTGCTCCAGACAAACCAAAAATAGCTAATATCCCTGCTTCGAATGTTCCCCAATTGTAGGCGGGACTGCTGATATAAAAAATCAACGTAGACCAAAAGATCGAAAATGTTCCAAACATGAAAAATCCACTGACTGCCGCTTCTCTTAATAGACGTTGAGAAGCAACTAAATGCGGCAAACTTTTAAGTGAATCAAGGTATGAAACAGCTGTACTACTTTGCTGGACAGAACGCGGCATTTTCCAGTAAAGCAGAAGTGTAAGAATTCCGACTGCACATAAAGCAAATAAATAGATCATCCGCCAAGAAAAAAGACTTGCAACAATGCCAGACACCGTGCGAGAAAGCAAAATCCCCACGAGTAAACCGCTAAGCAATGTACTCATGACCTTCCCTCTTGCTTTTGGTCCCGCTAATACCGCACCGTAAGGAATGATGATCTGTGGTACGATCGAAAGTAACCCAATCAAGAAAGAAGCGCATGCAAATAACGTAAACGAAGGCGCAAAAAAAGCGGCCAACAGAGAGACGGCAGATAACGCTGCCATTCGAATGATCAATTTTGGACGATCCACCACGTCCCCTAAAGGAACTAAAAACAGTAACCCTAACGCATAGCCTAATTGGGTCAACATCGTCAATATCCCGACTGCACTTGTGCTAACAGATAAGCTTGCTGCTACTTTCGTTCCAATCGGCTGGATATAATACATATTGGCAACAACAACGCCGCAAGTGATTGATAATAATAAAATAAGCGACGTTGTTAAAGGTGTTTTTTCATTACTCTTCATTGATTTCCCCCATTTCCTATCTTAGTTTACAACTTATGGAAAAGATTGGAAATAGAAAAATACAACTATTCGCCACACTTATTATTTTTGTCTTTGTTTTCCTTGTTTTTTCTTGCGATCTTTATAAATGAAGACAACTAACCCTACTAGCACAGTAACACTTGCAACCAACGTGACTGCAGTTTTGTTATATCCGTGAAACAGAGCTTCTCCCCCACACGCATACAACACAGATGAAGGGATGACTCCAATCACGATCGACATTACGATTTGCTGAAGAGGCAATTTCATCGCATCTGCAGCAAAATTGACCATAGAAGATGGGATCACCGGTATCATGTAACCTAACATTACGCCTATTTTTGGATGTTTCATTTGCCGAATGGATTGCACCCAATGATTCGTTTCGGTTTTCTTATCTAAAAATTTCAATCGGTGCATCAAAAACACAGCGGAGATATTGCCCAAAGCATTCCCTAAAACATTGATACCTGCCCCAATAAACGGACCAAAGCTCAAACCAGCGATGACTCCAACTACTGAAGTAGGAATACCTGGAACAGCACACATCACCGCTGTCAATACGATCAAGAGTATCGATGCAAAAGTCCCATGCGAACGAATATGTGCGAGTAGCTCTGCCTTACTCGCTCTCGGATTTAAAAATAATTGGATGTCTGTCTGATATTCTAAATACAACCGATAGCCCACTACCAGTATCAGAATGATTCCCAACGTGATCAACATCAATCGGATTATTTTCTTTTTCATATTTCCTCCTGAAAAAAATCTATATTCATTAAATAATAGTTTAACATAAAAACAAAAAAGCACCGAAATCCAACATAGGATCTCAGTGCTTTTAAATAGTAAAAATTATTTAACAGTTACAGATGCGCCAACTTCTTCAAGTTTAGCTTTCAATTCTTCAGCTTCTTCTTTAGATACGCCTTCTTTAACTGGTGCAGGAGCGCCATCAACTACAGCTTTAGCTTCTTTCAAGCCTAAACCAGTTGCTTCACGAACTGCTTTGATAACTTTAACTTTTTGGTCTCCAGCTGCAGTTAATTCTACAGTGAATTCTGTTTGTTCTTCAGCAGCAGCAGCGCCACCAGCAGCAGCTACAGCTACAGGAGCAGCAGCAGATACGCCAAATTCTTCTTCAATAGCTTTAACTAGGTCGTTAAGTTCTAGGATAGTTGCTTCTTTTAACTCAGCAACGATGTTTTCAATGTTCAATGCCATTATAATTTCCTCCGTTTAATTGTTCTTTTTTATTTAATGCTTTATGCGGCAATTAAGCTGCATCTCCATCTTCTTTGTCTGCCACTGCTTTGACAGCGTAAGCCACGTTGCGGACTGGCGCTTGTAGTACAGATAGCAACATAGATAGAAGTCCTTCGCGATTTGGCAATTTTGCCAATGCTGTGATTTCTTCCAATGAAGAGACTTTACCTTCGATGATACCGCCTTTGATTTCTAATGCTTTTGCTTCTTTAGCAAATTCGTCCATGATTTTCGCTGGTGCGACTACATCTTCGTTACTGAATGCAACAGCTGTAGGTCCAGTGAATACTTCGTCCATGCCTTCAAGGCCAGCTTTTTTAGCTGCACGTGAAAGAATAGAATTTTTGATAACTTTCATTTCTACGTTAGCATCACGAAGTTGTTTACGTAAACGTGTTACTTCATCAACTGTTAATCCGCGGTAGTCAACGACTACTACTGATGCAGCTGCTGTAAATTTTTCGCTTACTTCATCAACGATTGCTGCTTTTTTTGCGATAATTGCTTCACTCATTTTTGAGTTTCACCTCCTGAATTTTGATGGAAGAGTTTTTTTGCACTGAAAAGGCAAATCACTTTTATAGTTACTTTGCTCAACCAGTATTGTTCATCATCTATTCACTTCGTTCATAGTGATTCACAATAAAAAACTCTATGCCACCGCAGACATAGAGGGACTATTGAATATATTCAATAAACGTCCTCGGTAGGAAATTAAGGCTTGATGCCACCTACTGTCTTCGGTACAAGTTAATTATTAACCTCAACTAGCTTAGCATGCTAAACTAGTTGAGTCAAGAATTATTTTTCAGTTGGATCAATCAACATTCTAATATTTAATTAGAAAGAAGCTTGGTCAACATGGATACCAGGTCCAAATGTTGTTGTGATCGTTACATTTTTCATGTATTGACCTTTAGCTGCTGATGGTTTAGCTTTTAGCAATACATCATGGATTGCTGCAAAGTTTTCAACTAATTTTTCATCGTCAAATGAAACTTTTCCGATTGGTACATGGATATTTCCAGCTTTGTCCACGCGGTAAGTTACTTTACCAGCTTTCACTTCGTTTACTGCTTTTGTTACGTCCATTGTAACTGTACCAGTTTTAGGGTTTGGCATTAAGCCTTTTGGTCCTAATACTCGTCCTAGACGACCTACAGTAGCCATCATATCAGGTGTTGCAACAACTACATCAAAGTCAAACCATCCGTTTTGGATTTTTTGAACCATGTCGTCGTCACCTACGAAATCTGCACCAGCTGCTTCAGCTTCTTTTGCTTTGTCTCCTTTAGCAAAAACTAAAACAGTTTGTGTTTTACCAGTTCCGTTTGGTAATACAACAGCACCACGGATTTGTTGGTCTGCTTTTTTAGGGTCTACGTTCAAACGGTATGCAACTTCAACTGTTGCATCAAATTTTGCAATGTTTGTTTCTTTTGCTAAAGCTACTGCTTCGGCAACAGGATAAACTTTACTTGAATCAACTTTTTTTAATGCATCTTGCATTTTTTTGCTCTTTTTAGCCATTTTGGTTCCTCCTTGATTGTGGTTATAACGGTTGTACCTCCCACGTGTTCTATATCTTTCAATATAGAGCCAACTGAGAAGCTGCTGTCTTAGGGTGTAGAGATTATTCTACAGTGATCCCCATGCTTCGTGCAGTTCCTTCAACCATGCGCATTGCTGCTTCAACGTTAGCTGCGTTTAGGTCTTCCATTTTTAATTCAGCGATTTCTCTTACTTGATCGCTAGAAACTTTCGCAACTTTATTTTTGTTTGGTTCGCCTGAACCTTTTTCAATTTTAGCTGCTTTTTTCAATAGAACAGCAGCTGGCGGTGTTTTTGTAACGAATGTGAATGAACGGTCTTCGTATACAGAAATAACAACCGGAATGATCAAACCTGCTTGATCAGCTGTACGAGCGTTGAATTCTTTTGTGAATCCCATGATATTGATACCCGCTTGACCTAGTGCAGGACCTACTGGTGGAGCTGGAGTTGCTTTACCTGCAGGAATTTGCAATTTAACGATTTTTTCTACTTTCTTTGCCACGAGACATACCTCCTTAAGTCCGTGATGTGGTTAATTGGAGATGCATATTTCTCCTCCCACGTTTTATCTGATCTGAAAAAATCCAGACAAATAATGTGCAAAACAATGCACACTGGTACAGTATAGCAAATTTATTTGTTTTTTCAAGATTTTTTTCTTCTATTTTTACATTTTGCTTGAATAAACGCTAAATTTATTCTAAAAAAACAACAATTTTTCGTTCCCATTTCTTCTTTTATGTTACACTTGCGCTAGCATGGTTCAACAGATGAAAGCAAACAATAACACGTTTTTTTAGACCCTTGTACAAAGATTCCTACATAACAAAATGAGGTGGAGAAAATGAAAGATTTAAGGTATAGAAGTGTCTTTGATATTATTGGACCTGTGATGATTGGTCCAAGTAGCTCTCACACTGCCGGAGCTGCTAGAATCGGGAAAATCATACGTAGTATATTTGGCGAACAACCTGATTCTGTAGATATTTATCTATATGAATCATTTGCAAAAACCTATCGGGGGCACGGAACAGATATTGCATTAGTTGGCGGTCTGTTAGGGATGGAACCCGATGATGAACGTTTAGCTGATTCTTTGAAATTGGCATATGAAGCCGGTATGGAAGTCTTGTTTGTTCCTAAGAGTGAAAAAGCCGAACATCCAAACTCTGTAAAGATGCTTCTAAAAAAAGGAACACGAAAGCTTTCAGTCACCGGCATTTCGATCGGCGGTGGCAATATCCAGATTTCTGAATTGAATGGATTCAAAATTTCTTTAAGCATGGGTACTCCTACCTTGATCGTTGTCCACCAAGATGTTCCAGGTATGATTGCTAAAGTGACTAGTATACTTTCTGAGACCAATACGAATATCGGCACTATGACAGTGACACGGGAATCAAAAGGTGAAAATGCCATTATGATAATTGAAGTAGATAATCCTCAAGTTGAAGAAACGGTAAAAAGACTCAAACAGCTGCCAAATATCGACAGCGTAAATTATTTCGATTAAGGAGCTAAAAAAATGTTTTTATCGATTGAAGAATTAGTAGATCAAGCAAAAGCTTATCCAAGTGTAGCAGAATTGATGATTGCAGTTGAAATGGAAATGAGTGGCCGTTCCCGTAGTCACATCATCGAGATCATGGAAAAAAACCTCTCAGTAATGGAACAATCAATCAACGAGGGAAAAGAAGGTGTTACCTCCGTCACAGGAATTACCGGTGGTGATGCAAAAAAATTAGATGATTATTTAAATGAGGCAGACTTTTTAAGTGGAGAAACAATCTTAAAAGCTGTACGCAATGCTGTAGCTGTTAATGAAGTCAATGCAAAAATGGGGTTGATTTGTGCTACACCGACTGCCGGAAGCGCGGGTGTTGTTCCTGGTGTGCTGATGGCTGTCCGAGATCGGCTTGATTTGACACATGAACAGCAATTGGAATTCTTATTTACCGCTGGCGCTTTCGGGTTAGTTATCGCAAACAACGCTTCTATCAGTGGTGCAGAAGGGGGATGTCAAGCAGAAGTTGGTTCTGCAAGTGCAATGGCAGCAGCAGCTTTGGTTTGTGCAAAAAATGGGACTCCTCATCAAGCAGCACAAGCAGTAGCCATTACATTGAAAAATATGATGGGACTGATTTGCGATCCCGTTGCAGGCTTAGTTGAAGTCCCGTGTGTCAAACGTAATGCTTTAGGCTCTTCTCAAGCTTTTATCTCTGCTGATATGGCATTAGCGGGTATCGAAAGTGTCATTCCGCCGGATGAAGTCGTTGCTGCAATGTACCAAGTCGGACGTCAAATGCCGTCGATTTTCAAAGAAACAGCAGAAGGTGGCTTAGCTGTTACGCCAACTGCTAAACGACTTGCGGAAGAGATTTTAAATAAGAGGGCGTGATAAAGCTCCTTAATTTCGAGTATTAAGAGATTAGTTATCTTCATAACAAAAAACGAAGAGAGGACTAATTGCCCTTCTCTTCGTTTTTTATTAATCCATCAATTTCGTATTTTTTACTTCATCGATCGTTTTTGTTCCTGCAAGTTGCATCGTGATCGACAATTCTTTGTTGAGGTGTTCAAAAACAGATGTTACTCCTTCTGCCCCACCTAGATTCAACCCATAAATCACTGGTCGGCCAATCGCAACTAAGTCAGCACCACTTGCCAGAGCTTTGAAGACATGCTCTCCTCGACGGACACCAGAGTCGAAAATCACTGGTACACGTTTGTTGACTACTTCGGCAATTTTTGGCAATACTTCAAAGGAAGCAGGACCTCCATCTAATTGACGTCCACCATGATTGGATACCCAGATACCATCTGCCCCTGCAGAGATAGCGATTACTGCATCTTCTGGCGATTGTATTCCTTTTACGATAACTGGAAGATGGGTGATTTCTTTGATTGTTTTGATGTCATCTGGTGTCGAGCCTTGTTTTGAAGCTGCATAAATTTCTGCGATTCCTTTTCCTTCGCCATTACCACTTGCACTTTGTTCGCTATAAGCAGCTAAGTTAGGCATTGGTAATGGAAATTGGAATTGATTGATGACGTCTTCTTCACGGTAACCACCGAGCGTTGAATCTGCCGTTAAAATGATAGCTTTAGCCCCTGCTTCTACTGCTTTGTTCAAAATGAACTCATTGAATCTGTCGTCTTTACTCATATATAATTGGAAAAACTGCGGTGCGCCTGGCGCTGCATCGGCTGCGTCTTTGATTGTCGTATTTGCATAAGTGCTGATGGAAAAGATTGATCCAGCAGCAGCTACTCCTTTAGCTGTATCAGCTTCCCCTTTTTCATGTGCCAATCCTTGGGCCGCTGATGGTGCTTGGATAATCGGTGTATCTAATTCAATTCCGAAAACAGATGTATGCAAATCGGCTGAGTCGATTCCGCGTAATATCCGTGGCATGATTTTCTTTGTATTAAAAGAAGTCGTATTTTCTTTCATCGTCCACTCATCTTCAGAACCACCGCGAATATAGCCAAAAGCTCCTGCTTCCATGCGCTCTTTTACACGACCTTCTAGTGAGGCAATGTTTACAATATCGATTGGATGTTCTTCATTACTTGTATGATAAGTCATAGTAGATCCTTCTTTCATCTTCTTGATTACATATAAATCATACTAAACTTACAAAAAGTAAGCAAACATTTACTCTCAGATACTTTTATCGCTATTCTTTCCAAATAAATCGACTTACAAGCTGATCTACTTCTTGGTTTTCATGAAGCATACTATGAGAGGCATTTTCACCTGTCACTACTTTTTCCTCTATTTCATTTCCGCGTTGCTTCAACAACGCATAGACCGCTAATGCACTGTTTAACGGTACTGTTCCATCACTCAAGTCTGTTTCATCTAGTTGACCAGCAATCAAGAAAAATCGAGTGGTTATAGGAATATTACCGATCATTTGCTGGTAATCTTGATAGCGGTTAGAAACGACAGCAGGTCCCTTTGCTAACTCATCTGTCAGAGACTGCGCACTATCATCGACAAAATCATTAAAAGGCGCACCAATTGCTGTTAATGTCTGAACTTGTGGCAATGACGTATCCTGTCCATACGTTCCTAAATAGCGTAGTGCACTAACTCCTCCCATGGAATGCCCCACTATGTTGACTTTATCTATGCCGTAGTTTTCTTTCAGATACAAAAGACAAGTTTTGATCCATTCTGCTTGATTCCACTCGTTATTTTTATTATCTTCAAACAATACTTGGACCATCGGATTGTCTGCTTTTCCAGACAAATCTCCTGTTGCTTGTATTTGTCCATCTGTTCCTACTGTTAAAACCAATTCTTTTACTGCTTGCTGATTTTTTTCCAAACGCCGCAACATCCCTTTAAAGGAATTTTCTGTCCCGCTGTAGCCGTGGAAAAAAAGTGTTGGAATAGTGGTTTTTTCTATCACTTTACTGGATTCTGCCGTTTTTTCTTTATCAGAAACTTCAGTAGTATTTATCTTCGTCGTCTGGCAACCACTTAACGCAAACAAACTGATAAGGACTAAAGCTGCTGCAGTTGCACGTTTGCATAAATTTTTGATTGGTTCTGTCATACACCTCTTCCTTTCCATATAGAAAAAAGAAAGACTTGAAAGGCCAATCATATGATCGACATTTCAAGTCTCTTTATTAATCGATTTTATCTACTTGATCGAAATCAAGTTCTGTACTGGTTTCACGTCCAAACATATCGATGTTGACTTTCAATTTTTCTTTTTCTCCGTCAACTTCTGTTACTTGTCCTTCTAATCCAGCAAATGCGCCTTCGATGATTTTCACGACTTCGCCAACTTCTACTTCTAGATCATTTTGTCGCAGGCTCATACCGATAGAACGCAAGATATGATTGACTTCTTCTGGAAGTAATGGTGCTGGTTTGCTTCCGGCTCCGTGTGAACCAACGAATCCTGTCACACCAGGTGTGTTGCGGACAACATACCATGAAGCGTCTGTCATGATCATTTCAACAAGTACGTATCCTGGGAATGTTTTATGAACGATTTCTTTCCCATTTTTGACTTCAGTTTCTTTTTCTTCAGGAACAACGACACGGAAAATAAAGTCGGCCATTTTCATACTTTGCGCACGAGATTCGATATTTGCTTTTACTTTGTTTTCATATCCTGAATATGTATGCAAGACATACCAGTTTTTTTCAAAAGATTCCATTGAAGGCTCCTCATTTCATTGTAAAATAAAAAAACCTCAGTACACCCGAAGTTTTTCTTTCGCTTCATTATAGCACTAAAAGTACGTTGTGGCTAGCGAGTTATTTTAAGATCCAGCCAAATAAACTTTGGATGGCTGTATCCATTACGTAAAACATCAATCCGAAAATAATAGAAGTTTCGATGACTACTAACGTATCTTTACGGAGTTGTTTTCTGCTTGGCCAAGTTACTTGTTTGATTTCATCTTTTACGCTTTTTAGAAATTTCATGAGACAACCTCCCTTGCTACTGTTTATTTCGTTTCTTTATGTAATGTATATTGATTACAATATTTACAAAACTTATTGATTTCCAAACGTTCGCCGCTTTTTCCTTCACTGACTGATTTTGTGTAGTTGCGAGACCCACAAACGGAACAAGCGAGTGCTGCTTTTTTCTTTGCCATTTACTTCTGCCCCCTTGCTGAGAATCAGACTTATACTTCATAACAGTATCACGTAACTTTTTACTTGTCAATTTGTGAAATAAACTATCTATTGTTTTGGATAAAATTATGATATGATTAATTTGAAATTAAGCTAAAATGAGACAATTGGAGGTATAGCGATGCTATTAAAAACACTTGTATATAAGAAAAAAGATCTGACAACCGTTACAGAGACTAGTACATTAGAAGAAGCATTAAAAATTTTAGAAACTTCCGGATACCGTTGTGTGCCGATCTTAGATTCTTCAGGTAATATTTTCCGTGGAAACATTTACAAAATGCATATCTATCGTCATAAAGCAAATGGCGGTGATATGACGCTTCCTGTCACTCATCTTTTGAAAAACGCTACAAAGTTCATTTACCTGGATACTTCTTTCTTCAAAGTATTCTTTACGATCAAAGAGCTTCCTTATATTGCTGTCCTTGACAGTGAAAATCATTTTTATGGTATTTTGACACATAGTACGTTGCTTAATATGCTCTCTCAATCTTGGAGCGTAGAACAAGGAAGCTATGTACTGACAATTGCTTCCACAGGAAAGCAAGGAGATTTGGCTGCTATTGCAAAAATCATCTCAAAACACAGCAGCATTGCCAGCTGTATTACTCTTGATATTGAAAAAGACGAATACATTCGACGTACATTGATCACGCTACCGGCTAACACTGAAGCGAAAGTATGTGAAACGATCGTCAACCACTTAGAGAAAAAGAATTATAAAGTGGTAGAAATTGAAAATTTGCAAAACCAAGAAGCATAATCAAAAAGCGAAAAAAGAAAACAGCTAATCTGCTTTCTTTTTTCGCTTTTTATAATTAGACACGCTTTTCAAAATCAAGCGCGCGATCTAAATAATACATCAATGGTGCTGAAACAGCCATGACGATAAACTCACTTAATGCAAGCGTGCCATAGGTTGTCCAAAATGCTTGGCCACCTGTTGGAACTAACATATAAGCAATCAGTCCCATGCTGACGGTAAAGAAGATCGTGTTCAATACTAAACGCATCTTTACATTTTTCACTTTGTTTTGCAATAAAGCTGTCAGGCCTAAAGAAAGCAATGTTTGGCCGCCACCAAAAACCACATCCATGATACCAAAACCAAAGAAGGCATTATAGACGATGACCCCGCCTAAAACTCCCCAAAGCAATTTACGGTTAAAGACAACTAAATGATTCAAACTTTCTGAAATACGAAACTGGATCGGCCCTGAGGATACAGGCGCAACTAAAATAGTTAACGCTAGATAAAGAGCCATGATGATGCCATTTACAACGATTACGGATAACCGTTGTCTGCTTTTCGTTTTTTGCATTTTCTCTCCTCTTTTCTCCTAGTTTTTTTAACGCGGGATGGTTGATGAACCGCGGTTATGTGAAACAAACAATAATTATAACAGACTTTTCATTTATTTCAATCCGTCTTATCTGCTTTTAAAAAAGCAAAAGCTTGAACAATGTAAACGTTTGCTAAAAATCGTGGGATATGGTATAAAGTAAGTGTAAGGGGTCATAAGAATTCCCAGTAAAGCAGACGAAGTAGGATCTGCAAGAACAGAATTGTTGTGAAACTTAAATAAATAAAAAAGGATGTGGGAATTTGAGCAACCTCTTACTAGAGAACGGTCTAGCAAGCAGCTGAAGATCTAAGTGGACATGCCGAACCTTGGAACTTCTCCTTACGTAAGTAATGGATCATGCGCTTGCTAGGCTTTTTTGTGTTTTTCGGTCTTCGGACCTTTTTCATTTTCCTAGACTTCTGCTATAATAACCAAGAATTAATTTTGTAACAGATTTTTTTGAAAAAACAAGTTTCTTTCATTCAAAAAATAGAAAAAGCTTGCTAATTATTGGTTAACCAGCAAACAGGAGTATTAAAATATCTTGTTTTATTGAATAGCAGGAGGAAATTATGAAATTCCATTATCATATATTGATCAATCCATCGGCAGGCAGCGGAAATGGCTATAAAGTAGCAGAAAGAATTTTACCGGTATTAAAAAATAAGCATATTGACTATACACTTCATTATAGTGAATACAAAGGACACGATGCTGAGATTGCTGAAACTTTGGCAAAAGAAACATTGATTCCTTGGATAGAAGAAGAACAGAAAACAATCGATATTTTCCCCCTTTTGATCATCGTAGGAGGTGACGGCACCTTACATCAGGTACTTGATACTTTCTATCAGATGGAAGTAGAATTCCCAGTTGCTTATATTCCAGCAGGTTCTGGAAATGATTTTGCTCGAGGGGCAGGCCTTCCAAAAAATCCCAAAAAAGGACTTCAGCTGATTTTAGCAGCTCAATCACCAGAAAAAGTCCACATAATGGCTTATGAAGAAAAAATAAGTGAAAAAAAAGGAATAGCTGTTAATAATTTCGGTATAGGATTAGATGCAGCTATCGTCCATGCGACAAATCATTCTTCCACAAAAAAGCGATTGAACAAATACAACTTAGGATCATTTTCGTATTTATTCTCTATTCTCCGTGCTTTATTCACTCAAAAAGGATTTCCAATTCTGGTAGATGCAGGAGGAAAACAATTAAGTTTTTCAAACGCATTTTTATGTACAGCAACGAAGCATCCTTTTTTTGGCGGAGGAATCGCGATTGTTCCAACTGCTGATGCGTCTAAACCAGTCATTGATTTTGTCGTGGTCGAACGAATCAATTTCTTTAAAATCTTGTGGCTCATTCTTTTACTTATACAGAAAAAACAATTGAAATCGAAATATTTCCATCACTACACAACAAACAGGTTACGTATCGTTTCAACAACACCGCAACATGGTCAAGAAGATGGAGAAGAAATGGAAAAACGACCTTTTGATATCACAATAACCACAACTAAACAGTTGTTTTGGTGTTAATAAAAGAGGTTGTGTCAGAAGCTACATCTGGAACACCGTTTATTCGGAAAAAAGGACTGTGACAC